>DGII01000079.1 GCA_002393095.1 Lachnospiraceae bacterium UBA3826
AAACAGCAGGATGAGGATGTTCTTTCTTACGCACTCTTCCCTCAGGTTGCCCTGGACTTCTTCAAGTATCGTCAGGCACAGCAGACATCTGTTGATGTAGCTAAGGCTGATACAGCCAACAAGGCATACCCGGTATAGTATTTCTTATCTGAGTAATCAGAGATAAAAAAATAATACACCCACAGTCCGAATCGGTTCGGCAAGTATTATTATAAAAATGCACTTAGTTTATAGGCTTTTTACGAGCCGCCTCCAATCGCATCCATGCGATGAGTCGGCTAAAAGGCACATCCCTGTGCCTTTTGCTCTGGTCATATACGCATTTTTAAATAATACTAAGCCTCACCTAAAGGACATGTGGGTGTATTATATTTTATCCTCCGATAATTTCATATATATAAATGGCATGAGGCGAAAAAGAATGCACCGGATTCACTTTCAACCGAGGCGTAATAACATAGAAAATGCCAAATACACAAGGGATGGAAGTACAGGGATGTACTTCCAAGCCGCCTCACGGCATGGATGCCGTTGGCGGCGACCCGTAAAGGGATATATACCATATGCATTTTCGTTATGTTATTAGCCGCAGGTTGCGTGAAGCAGGTGCATCTTTTATCGCCTCATGCCTTGCGACATTTAAGAAATATTATTTTGAGGATTGAATTGTAGGATTACATGTGTTATTATAATAGGGCAAAATATGATTTGGAGGTGGATTATATGCCACGTAAGGAGACAATTACCAGAGATTATCTGATCGAGACGGCTTTCACGCTGGCTAAACAGGAGGGCGTGGAAAATGTGACGGCAAGGAAGCTTGCGGCTAAGGCGGGATGTTCTACTCAGCCTATATTCAGATTATATGACAATATGGAGGATCTTCTTAAGGAGGTCTTCTACAGATCGTGTGAGTTCTTCTCATATTATGTTGAGAAGATGAGTAAGAGTCACGAGGAACCCTTTGTGGATCTGGGACTTGTATATATTAAGTTTGCGACTGATGAACCGCACCTTTTTAAGATGCTTTTTTTAAGCGACAAAAGGTTTGACAGGTCGATGTATGAGATACTTAACGGAGATAAGGCGGTGGTCGCCGAGCAGATGAACAAGGCTAAGGCTGCCGGCTGCGCCAATAGCGGAGATCTTTTCACAAAGATGTGGATATTCATTCATGGTGCGGCCTGCATGAGCATCACGGGTGACTATGATCTGGGAGAAGAAGACACTGTTAAGCTCCTTATCGATACATATAAGGCATACAAGTAAAGCGTGGTGAATGATGAATCCGGGTACTGATGTAATACAGATAATAGATGAGCATTTTCCCAAGATGAGCAAGGGTCATAAGGCCATTGCGGGTTATATAAAGGAGCATTATGACGAGGCGGTATTTCTTACCGCTGCCAAGATAGGACAGGGACTTGGAATAAGCGAATCGACGGTTGTCAGGTTCGCTTCTTCGCTTGGATATAAAGGATTCCCTGAATTTCAGGCGGCATTGGCAGACTGGGTCAAGAATAAACTGAATACCGTACAGAAGGTCAGTGCTAAGTATGGAAGAAGCACGCAGTCAGAGATACTTTCTTCGGTTCTGAACGGTGATATAGAGAAGATTCAGGATACGCTTGCGGATATTGATCCGGATGCCTTCGAGGATGCCGTGGACATGATACTTGCGGCTGAGAATGTATATGTGGTGGGCTTAAGAAGCTGCGAACCCCTTGCTGATTTCTTAAGCTTCTATCTGAACATGATCAGAGGCAATGTTAATCTCATAAGGACCACAAGCGTCAGTGAGACCTTCGAGCAGATGATAAGGGTGAGCTCCAAGGACTGTGTCATAGGCATAAGCTTCCCAAGATATTCCATGAGGACACTTAAGGTCATGGAATTTGCCAGAGACAGGAATGCGAGGATAATATCCATCACGGATAATCAGTATTCGCCCATGTGTATGTACAGCTCATGTCATCTCTTCGCCAGAAGCGATATGGTATCTATCGTAGATTCTCTTGTGGCTCCTCTTAGTGTCATCAATGCGCTTGTGGTTGCTCTGTGCTTAAAGGCGCCGGACGAGGTCAAGAATAACCTTGAAGCGCTTGAGAGTACATGGAGTAATTATCAGGTATACTTAAGTGATGAGATCAACTTCATAGATGATGAGCCGATGCTTGACTATTCGCTTCATAAGGACCTTATGGGGGATAAAAAGTGAGAAGATGTGTGGTCATAGGCGGAGGCGCAGCCGGGATGATGGCGGCATACAGTGCCAAAGTAAGCGGTGGTTTTGATGAAGTGCTTTTGCTTGAGAAAAATGAGAAGCTCGGCAAAAAGGTATATATCACCGGCAAGGGCAGATGCAATGTGACCAATGCATGCAGCAACGAAGAATTTTTTAATAATGTCGTGAGTAATCCGAAGTTTTTATACAGCGCATATTATGGCTTTGATAATAATGCGCTGATGAGGCTTATAGAGGATAACGGCTGTCCGCTTAAGACGGAACGGGGGAACAGGGTTTTCCCGGTATCCGATCATTCATCCGATATAATCAAGGCCATGTCTGACGTTTTAAAAAAAGCGGGTGTCAAGGTAAGGCTTAATACGGAGGTCAGAGAAATACTGACCGGGCCTATACGGGATGCATCTATAAAAGAAAGCCCGGTATTAAGAGAAGACGGTATGATATCTGACAAGGATAATCCGGCTGATGGCAAGAGAGTAACCGGAATAGTACTTAAGACGGGTGAAAAAAAAGACTGCGACAGGGTAGTTATCGCTACGGGAGGGCTGTCTTATCCGTCTACCGGCTCTACCGGTGACGGACACAGGATGCTTAAGAGGCTTGGACATACTGTTACGGATTGCAGACCTGCACTTGTGCCATTAGAAGTAAAAGAGGTTGACGAATGTATGTTGATGCAGGGCCTTGCGCTTAAAAATGTGAGCTTAAGGTTAAGCAGAGCATCAAAGAAAAAGTCCATATACGATGGCTTCGGAGAGA
Organism: Lachnospiraceae bacterium UBA3826; assembly: GCA_002393095.1. Classification (GTDB taxonomy): domain Bacteria; phylum Bacillota; class Clostridia; order Lachnospirales; family Lachnospiraceae; genus Colinaster. The sequence goes on from DGII01000079.1 coordinate 3,008, forward strand.
TGCTTTTCACTCACTTCGGCGTAAGCGGCCCCTTGATCCTAAGTGCAAGCAGCCATTACGGACAAAGTGTTAAAGGGACAGTCTCGGAGGCAGAGGATATCATCCTGCATATAGACTTAAAGCCGGCACTTAGTCATGAACAGCTTGACTTAAGGATGCTTCGTGATTTTGATGCTGCCAAGAATAAGAGTATACACAATGTGATGGGCGGATTGCTTCCCGGAAGTATGATTCCCGTAATACTTAAGAGATGTAATATTTCACCGGATAAGAAGATCAATGAGATCACAAAGCAGGAGAGAGATGCTCTTACGGATACCATCAAGGACTATTCATTACATGTAACAGGCACCCGTGATTACAATGAGGCGATAATCACACAGGGCGGTGTGAATGTGAAGGAGATCAATCCCTCAACCATGGAATCAAAGCTTATAAAGGGATTATATATAGCCGGAGAGCTTCTGGATGTTGATGCTCTGACCGGCGGATTCAATCTGCAGATAGCGTGGAGCACGGGATATCTGGCCGGTGAAATAATATAGTTGAAGAGCTCGCCATAACGGAGAATGAGGAATAAATATAATGGACAGAGCGAAAGGAGAGATATGAACATAGCGATCGACGGGCCCGCAGGAGCGGGTAAAAGCACAATAGCCAGGAAAATTGCAAAAAAGCTTGGTTATATCTATGTGGATACGGGAGCAATGTACAGGGCAATGGCACTGTACTTTATAAGAGCAGGAGTAAGCGCCGATGACACGGCTTCGATAGATACGGGATGTGAAAATGCCGATATCAGCATCGAGTACAGGAACGGTGAGCAGGCAGTCATACTTAACGGTGAGGATGTTACCGGTATGCTTCGTACCGAAGAGGTGGGGAATATGGCTTCAGCCACCTCCGTCAACGGCAATGTGCGTAAGAAGCTTGTGCAGCTTCAGCAGAAGCTTGCGGCAAAAGCCGATGTTGTAATGGACGGAAGAGATATAGGGACCGTGGTGCTTCCGGATGCAGAGGTCAAGGTCTTCCTTACTGCAAGCAGTGCTGTAAGGGCTAAGAGAAGATATGATGAGCTTGTGGCTAAGGGTGAGTCGCCTGATATTAATAAGATCGAGGCGGACATCATAGAGCGTGATGAGAGAGACATGAATCGTGAGATATCACCGCTTCGTCAGGCGGATGATGCGACGCTCATAGACAGCTCATATATGACGATCGAAGAGGTCGTCAATGCGGTAGTGGAACTTCTGCCATAGATTTGGAGGATGTGATTATATGCAGACAGAGCTTGCAAAGCATGCCGGATTCTGTTTTGGTGTTGATAAAGCTGTAGAGATAGTTAAGACAGAGATCGATAAAGGGGGAGAACGCCCGATATATACCTATGGTCCCATCATTCATAACGAGCAGGTTGTCTCGGCTTTTGAAAAAGAGGGAGTCAAGGCGATAGATGAGGATGATATCGATAAGGTTCCTCCGGGGATAATGATACTTCGAAGCCACGGTGTGTCAAGAGAGGCGGAAGCAAGACTTAAGGCTGCGGGCTTTGAGATAACAGATGCCACCTGTCCGTTCGTTAAGAGAATACACAGGACTGTAGATAAGGAAAGCAGGAACGGAGGGAATATAATAATAATCGGAGACAAGGATCACCCGGAGGTGCAGGGTATCATGGGGTGGTGCAATACCAAGCCGTACTGTATCACAGATATATCGGAGGCGGATGGGATACCCTATCCGAAAGATGAGAAGATCACGATTGTCTCACAGACTACATTTAATTATAATAAATTTCAAGAAATAGTTGATTATATCGACAAAAAAGGTTATTATATTAATGTTGTGAATACTATATGCAATGCTACCGAAGAAAGGCAGGAAGCAGCCGGAGAGCTGGCTGAGCGGGCGGATTGCATGATAGTGATAGGAGGATCGAACAGTTCGAATTCCCGTAAATTATACGAGATATGCCGGGAGAAATGTGAGATCACCTATTTTATACAGACACTGGATGACTTGCATTTAGA
>DGII01000045.1 GCA_002393095.1 Lachnospiraceae bacterium UBA3826
TGGCATACCAGCGCTGCTGTTCTTCGGGAAGATTATGTACAACAGCCTCTTCTATATGCGCTATTGCATGCTCTACGGGGCCTGAGAACTTATGCTGCGGTATTGTCTTGGTTCCCTTGGCTGCCTCTATTGCAAGCTCTGCCGCATCTAAGACCTTATCTCCCTTAAGAGCTGATATCTTAATGATCTTGCAGCCTAACTGTCTGGAAAGCTCATCTATATTGATACTGTCTCCGTTTTTCTCTACGACATCCATCATGTTGATGGCTATTACTACGGGAATACCAAGCTCAGTAAGCTGAGTGGTCAGATAGAGATTTCTCTCAAGGTTGGTACCGTCCACGATATTTAATATAGCATCGGGACGCTCATTGACAAGATAATTTCTTGCCACCACTTCCTCAAGCGTGTAGGGAGAAAGCGAATATATACCCGGAAGGTCCATGATCGTCACATCATCATGCTTTTTCAGCTTTCCCTCTTTTTTCTCCACCGTAACACCCGGCCAGTTACCGACAAACTGATTGGAGCCTGTCAGCTCATTAAAAAGCGTAGTCTTACCACTGTTAGGATTACCCGCAAGGGCTATTCTTAAATCCATAATTACCTCCTTGTCCGGGTTGTTACCCCAGACTAACCAATTGTCACAAAATTTACTCGACTTCTATCATCTCAGCATCGCCCTTACGGATACTGAGCTCATAATTACGCACGGTAATCTCCACAGGATCACCAAGCGGAGCAACCTTGCGTACATATATATCTACGCCCTTTGTTATTCCCATGTCCATAATCCTTCTCTTGACCGCGCCCTCGCCGTGAAGCTTAACAACCTTGGCGGTGTCGCCGATCTTCACATCTCGCAATGTCTTCATACTTATCTCCTCTCTATACGAATATCTTGGTGGCCATCTCCTTGCTTATCGCTATACGCGATTCCTTGACATTGACTATGACATTACCGTCAAGCTCGGATATGAGCTGAACAGAGCCGCCCACCACAAAACCCAGAGTCTCCAGATGCTTGCGTATCTCAGGATTGCCACCGACCTTGCGTATTATCATGTCTTCTCCCTTGTCAGCCAGACTAAGCGGTATCATTTTTTATGCCTCCTCATAATCAGTGTCGTTACCTTTAGCTAACCACCGTGAATATTATAGTTAGTCCGAGGTAACCTGTCAAGGGATTTTTATTATTTACGGGACTGATAAGTGTTTATTATTTACGGGACTGATAAGCTGCTATCCGAGAGCCGAATCAAGGGCAAGCATAACACAGAATCCGATCATAAAAAGTATGGTGCCCACATTGGAATGCTCACCTTCACTCATCTCAGGGATAAGCTCCTCTATCACCACATATATCATGGCACCTGCCGCAAAGCCCAAAAGATACGGAAGTATCGGAACCACAAGCCCTGTAAGCATAAGCGTCACAAGACCCGCTATAGGCTCCACTATACCGGAAAGTATCCCCATAAGACAGGCTTTAGCCTTACTCATTCCCTCGGCTTTTAACGGCATGGATATGATGGCTCCTTCAGGGAAATTCTGTATGGCTATACCAAGTGCAAGTGCAAGTGCTCCTGCACCGGTGATCTTGGCATTCCCCGAAGCCCAGCCTGCATATACTACACCTACCGCCATACCCTCGGGGATATTATGAAGTGTAACCGCAAGCACCATCATCGTAGTCTTCTGCAGATTACTCTTAGGTCCCTCCACGGTATTGTTCATATGCATATGGGGTGTGACCATGTCAAGGATAAGCAGGAACAGCATTCCCAGACAAAAGCCCGTAACAGCCGGCACAAAGGACAGCTTTCCAAGATGCTCGGACTGTTCCATCGCAGGCAGAATAAGGCTCCATATGGAAGCCGCCACCATGACTCCGGCCGCGAATCCGGTAAGTGCCCTCTGTACCCCTGCATTCAGTTCCTTCTTCATAAGGAATACACATGCCGCTCCAAGAGATGTTCCAAGGAACGGTATGAGTAATCCGTTAGCGATTATTCCGTACATATATACTCCTTTCCTTAATATAACAAGTGCTTCGGTATGCTATATTGGATCGAATACTGCTCTGATCACACTAAACTCATGTACTATCCTCATATACAAGCCCGTTTCTGCAAAACTCGCTGCTTTGCAGCTCAGACAGTCCTCGAAACGGACTATGAAAATAATACATTCGCTAAGTGCGTCCGGCAAAAGTATTCGCTTCAATATAGCATCCGAAGCACCCTATTAGAATACATGATTATGTGCCCGTCGGCTTAACCAAGCTGAGCGGCAACCTCTGCAGCGAAGTCCTCGTTCTTCTTCTCAAGACCCTCACCTGTCTCGAAGCGAACGAACTTCGTGATCTTAAGATCAGGGGATACGCTCTTAAGGTAAGCGGCAACAGTCTGCTTGCCGTCCTCTGCCTTGACATATGCCTGATCAAGAAGACATATCTCCTTAAGCTGCTTAGATATACGACCGTCTACAAGACCTGAGAATATCTTGTCTGCGATATATGCTCCTCTGCCCTCCATAGCAAGTGCAGCAAGCTTGCCCTTGGCATCCTCTGATAAGAAGTTGAATAAGAACTTGTTGTTCTTCTCCTTCTCATATGCCTCGATATCCGGCTGTCCCCAGAGCTTGTCGCATACTGCTCTGTCTATAAGCTTCTGTAAGATAGGCTTGGGAAGTGAAGGAGCGTCATTAAGTGCGCTGTCAATCGTGATCTCTCTAAGCTTATCCATCTCATCAGCTGATATATCATCCCTGCTTATGTACTGGGGATTCATGGCAGCTATCTGCATAGCGATATTCTTAAGAGCTTCCTTAGCCGCATCCGAATCAGCGCCCTCTGCACCGAGTATAACACCGATACGACCGCCGCCATGGATATAATCCACTACAACAGGTGCTTCTACCTTCTCAAATCTTCTTATGTTAAGATTCTCGCCTATGGTAGCGACCTTCTCTACCAAAGCCTCCTTAACGGTCTTAGACTCATCATCGATCCACTTCTCTGCTAAGAGAGCCTCTATGTCAGATGCCTCTGACTTAAGTGCCTGCCTGGCTACTGTCTCTACGAAGGTCTGGAACACCTCGTTCTTAGCCACGAAGTCTGTCTCCGAATTAACCTCTACTACTGCTGCCTTGCCTCCGTCTATAGCTGTACGGCATATACCCTCGGCAGCGATACGGCTGGCCTTCTTCTCGGCCTTCATTGCACCGCTCTTGCGGAGGAACTCAATAGCTTCCTCCATATTGCCGCCGCACTCTGTAAGTGCCTTCTTGCAATCCATCATACCTGCGCCTGATACTTCACGCAGTTCCTTTACCATTGAGGCTGTTATATCTGCCATCTTTTATCTCCTTATCCCTATTATTCCTCTGTATTCTCTGCTACTTCTTCTATATCCGAAGCCTCTGTCTCGGTTGCCTGTTCTACATATACAGACTCTCCCTGATTAGCCTCTATGACTGCATCAGCCATCTTGCCCACGATAAGCTTCACTGCTCTTATGGCATCATCATTGCCGGGAATGATGTAATCAAGATCATCCGGATCACAGTTCGTATCACCGATACCTATGATGGTAACACCAAGTGACTTGGCTTCCTTAACACAGATCGCTTCCTTCTTGGGATCTACTACGAAGATCGCATCGGGCACTCTGGTCATGTTCTTGATACCGCCCAGGTTCTTTTCAAGCTTCTCCCACTCTTTCTTCAGCGCGATTACTTCCTTCTTGGGCAGCACGTCAAAGGTGCCGTCCTCGGACATCTTCTCGATCGCGCGCAGTCTGGCGATACGGCTCTGAATGGTCTTGAAG
>DGII01000122.1 GCA_002393095.1 Lachnospiraceae bacterium UBA3826
TGCTCTCACCCTTGTACTTGCCCTGTAACTGCAATCTCTCATGCTCACTGGAATGGTGGTCGAACCACAATCCGCAGCCCTCAACATAAGGGACATTAGCCAGACAGTCATTCTCATTAATCTCAACCAGACCGTCCTGCAGATCCTTAGGATGCGCGAACGTCCAGTGATCTATTACACCGGCTTCCAAAAGCAGGGCACCGCAGGCAAGCCCATCGAAGTCAGAACGTGTAACCAATCTCATAGCCATTGGAATCTCCTCCTATAATACTGTAAAATACACATATCCTATTTTAGTGTATAAGCCGCCTTAATTCAAGGGGGTTTTTGTTTTTTTGAGGATGCTTTTGGGACTGTTTTTCTTTTTTAACCATATTATAAGATGTTATAATCATTAACAGGATGAAGGCGTGCAGCATTAATCATGTACGAAAAACTACGGGAGAGAATGGATATGGATACGATTGATATGTTATTGAATGATAATTGCAGATTCAGATACGGAGAATGTGAGGAAGCATGGTATAAGGGCTATGATGATTCGGAATGGGAGGAAGTGTTCCTGCCCCATGATTATGCCATAGAAGCTCCTTTTTCGACAGAATATTCAAGCGGGACAGGATATCTGAGGGGAGGAACGGCATGGTATCGTCTGTATGTGAGGATACCGGAGGAGTATAAGGGCAAAAAGCTTACAGTCGTATTCGATGGCATATATAAGAACAGCATGGTATGGGTCAACAGCTATTATATGGGCAAGAGACCTTACGGGTATTCTGAGATAAGCTATGATATCTCTCATGCTGCAAGCTATGGTGATGACCTTACGGAGATAAGCGTGAAGGTCATACATGAGGATATCGCGGATTCCCGCTGGTATACGGGCAGCGGCATATGGCGGGATGTCCATCTTAAAGTAAGTGAGCCTGTGACCACTGCCTTACATGGGGTATTCTTCCACGCCGATAATATAGAGGATATGAGGGATGAGGATAGCGTAAGAAGGGCAGCATGGGCTGAGGTCGCTGCTGACTGTGAGATAGAGTGCGGACATCATGGGATGACGGATAATAGCGGTGTCGCAGGACCCATCAGCGTAAGAGCAGTTCTTAAGGACAAGGCAGGAGAAGAGGTCCTTGTCATGAAATCGTCCGTCACCTCCGATATGAGAAGCGGTGACGGCTTCAGGCTGACGCTTAAGGGTAAAGTGGATTCGCCGCTCCTATGGTCAGTGGATGCTCCCTATCTGTATACACTTATTACCGAGCTGACTGTAGATGGCAATACCTACGTTACCGATGTAAGCAGCGTAGGCATAAGGGATGTGAGATTCGATCCTGACAAGGGCTTCTTCTTAAACGGCATAAATATGAAGCTTAAGGGCGTGTGCCTGCATCATGACGGCGGAGTGCTTGGGGCAGCCATGAAGAAGGAAGTCTTAAGAAGGCGTCTGCAGCTTCTTAAGAAGACAGGCTGTAATGCCATAAGATGCAGTCATAATCCTCATATGCCGGGGCTGTATGAGCTGTGTGACGAAATGGGCTTCCTTGTTATGGATGAAGCCTTTGATGAATGGGAAAATGCCAAGAATAAGTGGTCTGTCGGACATAATGTATATCCGCCAAGGCATGAGGGCTATTATGAGGATTTCCCCGAATGGCATGAGAAGGATCTGAGGACCATGATAAGGCGAGACAGGAATCATCCTTCTGTTATCCTTTACAGTATGGGCAACGAGATCGATTATCCCAATGATCCGTATTGCCATCCCTCCTTTCAGAATATGACGGGCAATAATGATGCCAATAAGCCGGCAAGAGAGAGACAGTATGATCCGTGCAAGCCCAATATGGAGAGACTGTCATGTATCGCAGCGAGACTGACAGCCATATCAAGGGATGAAGATCCTACAAGGGAGCCGACGCTTGCCGTGGCGTTCCCGGAGCTTTCCGCAGATACAGGTTACATAGATTCCCTTAGGATAGTGGGATATAACTACAAAGAGCATCTCTATGAGAAGGATCATAGGAGATTCCCGGATAAGGTGTTCTTAGGCAGTGAGAACGGACATGATAAGTCCGCATGGGAGGCAGTTGAGGCCAATGAATATATATGCGGTCAGTTCCTTTGGACAGGGATCGACTACCTAGGAGAAGCTGCAGGGTGGCCTGTCCACGGCTCTCCTGCCGGATTGATTACGACAGCAGGCTTTACCAAGGACAGATTCCATGAGAGAGCCGCATTGTGGGGCGGAAGCGACTACCACGAAGATAATGCGGACAGACTCACATGTAAGGTGTGGAGTCCGGATAATGCCGTATCAGATATGGCAAGCATGGAGGATAAGAATAAGCCGGGCTACTTGTATCAGGTGATCATAAGAGAACCATATGAAGCCGGTGCTAAGACAAGCGTGACTGAGAGACTTGTAAGCGTCAGTGTATCGGGAGACGGGGATATGGCCGGCATAGATAACGGTGATCTGTCTGACACTACGGACCTTACATCTTCAAGCAGGAGAACCTATGAAGGCAATGCGGTGGCATATATCAGACGTACCGATAAGGGGGAGATAAGAGTGAAGATATGTGATGATGCAGGGGATGAGGTGACGCTGACACTCTGAGTCGGAGCAGGTGATTACGGCTGCACTGATTTGCTGCAATATATGATACATTTTAAACCCGATATATGGTATACTCAGATATATGCATAAGATGTACTTGCGTACGCAATATGTATGATCCGGCAGTTAGGTATATCAGACTTTTGGAAAAGGAGACAGACATATGAAGCTTATGTTCATCGGTGCGGACCATGAGGTTACGGGAAGCTGTCATTACATTGAATGTGCGGGTAAGCACCTGCTTGTGGATTACGGTATGGAGCAGGGCACCAATGTATATGAGAATTCGGAACTTCCGGTTGAACCGCCGCTTATTGATTATGTACTTCTGACACATGCTCACGTTGATCATTCGGGACTTCTCCCGCTTCTGTATGCCAGAGGCTTCAGGGGCAAAATATATGCTACCGAAGCAAGCTGCGACCTGTGCAGCATAATGTTAAGAGACTGTGCACATATACAGATGGCAGAAGCCGAATGGCAGAGCAGGAAGGCTAAGAGAAGCGCCTCCGTGCAGGCCGCAGAGCCGCTATACAAGATGGAGGATGCGGACGGAGCCATCAAATGCCTCGTTCCATGCCCTTATAAAAAAGAGATACGAGTGGACGAGAATATAACCATACGATTTTTTGATGTGGGACATCTGCTTGGTTCGGCATCTATAGAGGTATGGCTTAAGGAGGACGGGCAGGAGCGTAAGATAGTATTCTCCGGTGATATAGGCAATAAGAATCAGCCGCTTATTAAGGACCCTCATTATACCGAGGAGGCAGATTATGTGGTAATGGAGTCTACCTACGGTGACAGACTGCATGGAACGGAGAGACCGGATTATGTGGCTGAGCTTGCAGAGATCATCCAGACCACCTTCAATAGGGGCGGTAATGTGGTCATACCCTCATTCGCCGTGGGTCGTACTCAGGAGATGCTGTATTTCATCAGACAGATCAAGGAGAAGAAGCTGATACAGGGCTTTCCGGACTTTCCGGTATATGTGGACAGTCCTCTTGCGGTGGAGGCTACGGGTATATTCCATAAGAATGAAGAGGATTGCTTTGATGAGGAGGCAATGGAGCTTGTGCGTAAGGGCATCAACCCCATCACCTTCCCCGGACTTAACCTAAGCATCACAAGCGATGAGTCCAAAGCGATCAACTTCGATATGACACCCAAGGTCATCCTGTCGGCATCCGGCATGTGTGAGGCTGGCCGTATCAGGCATCACCTGAAGCATAATCTCTGGAGACCTGAGTCTACGATTCTTTTCGTGGGATATCAGGCTGTGGGAACTCTGGGAAGAGCCATAATAGACGGCGCCAAGGAAGTAAGGCTGTTTGGTGAGACAATTGAGATAAGGGCGGATATATGCAAGCTTGCGGGTATATCGGGACACGCGGACAGAAACGGACTGCTTGAGTGGATAGGAGCCTTTAAGTCTAGACCGAAGATGGTATTCGTAGTACATGGTGAGGATTCCGTGGCAGAAGGCTTCGCGCAGACTCTTATAGATGAATGTGATCTGGACGCTTATGCGCCTTACAGCGGCACAAGGTATGATCTGATATCGGGAACCTTCGACTATGAAGCATCGCCTGTCAGAGTCGCTCCTAAGAAAAAGCCTGTCAGTGATGTATTCGCAAGACTTCTGGCAGCAGGTCAGCGCCTTATGGGAGTCATTAAGAAGAACGAGGGCGTATCCAACAAGGATCTTGCAAAATTCGCAGATCAGATCAATTCGCTCTCCGATAAGTGGGACAGATAGCATTACATTATATATGCCTGCTTATCCCGGAGACATATAGATAACGGCAGAAGGAGATAAGTAAATGAGTTACGCAGATAAGGTCTTCGTGAGTATGTGCAGGGACATACTCGATAACGGAACAAGTACGGAGGGCGAGAAGGTCAGACCTCACTGGCCTGACGGGACTCCGGCTTATACTATCAAGAAATTCGGCGTGGTGAACAGATATGATCTAAGGGAGGAATTCCCTCTTATTACTCTTCGTAAGACGGCTCTTAAGTCGGCTACGGACGAGATGCTCTGGATATGGCAGAAGAAGTCCAATAATATCCATGACTTAAGCTCGCATATATGGGATGAATGGGCAGATCCGGATGGCTCTATAGGTAAAGCCTACGGATACCAGATGAGTGTGAAGCATCAGTATAAGGAGGGAATGATGGATCAGGTTGACAGGGTCATATACGATCTTAAGAATAATCCCTTCTCCCGACGCATCCTTACCAATATATATGTACATCAGGATCTTCATGAGATGAATCTATATCCCTGCGCATATTCCATGACCTTTAATGTGACTCAGCGTAAGGGTGAGGACAGGCTTACGCTAAACGGCATTCTCAATCAGCGCTCGCAGGATGTGCTTGCCGCCAATAACTGGAACGTAGCCCAGTACGCTATGCTTATGCATATGCTTGCCCAGGTATGTGATATGTATGTGGGAGAGTTCGTGCATGTCATTGCGGATGCACATATATATGACAGGCATGTGCCGCTTATAGAAGAACTCATCACAAGAGAACAGTATCCGGCACCAAAGGTAACACTTAATCCCGACATCCATGATTTCTATGAATTTACCAAGGATGATGTGACGGTCGAGAATTATATTACGGGAGAACAGATTAAGGATATCCCGATTGCGATATGATTGCAGTATTAGTGCTTCATGGGAACGATTGAATCTGTAATCTGTATAACGTTATCAACTTAAGGAGGAGATATAGTGTGAAAAATATGACCGATATCATATTTTTCACACAGCGATGTTGTGCAAGAGAGTTGATCTCAACTCTCAGCCCAAATCGCCTTATCGCATCGGCGAATTGGAGATTCGCCTCGCGAGCCTCGCACAAGCATCAAAGATGCTATGGCTCGGAATGGAGGATTATTATGAATGCAATTGTAGCTGTAGACAGTAATTGGGCCATAGGCAATAAGGGACAGTTACTTATAAGGATACCGGCGGATCAGAAGAGATTCAGAGAGATAACAACAGGAGGGGTAGTAGTGCTGGGACGTAAGACAATGGATACCTTCCCCGGCAAGAGACCTCTTCCTAACAGAACCAATATAATCCTGTCCACCAACCCGGATTACAAGGTGCAGGACGGGATAGTGGTACACAGTATAGAGCAGCTTATAGAGGAGCTTAAGTCATATCCTGATGAGAGTATATATATAATCGGAGGCGATTCGGTATATAAGCAGATGTTGCCATACTGTAACAGGGTATATGTGACCAAGATCGACAGGGAGTATGAGGCGGACAGCCATTATCCCAATCTGGATGCGGATACGGACTGGAGGATCGAATATGAGAGTGAGGAACAGACGTACTTCGATACTACATATACGTATGTGGATTATGTAAGGGAGAGTAAAAAGAGTAGTGAATGAGTAAGATGTGAAGTCAGATAACAGTCATAAGGAGAATTACAGAATGACCAGAGAAGAGAAGAAGAATTATGTGATCCGTGAGACCTACGGTCCTTTTGATCTGGATCATGAGCAGGAGAAGATCAAGTTCCAGCTTATGAAGGAATTTGTAACCCTGCGCAAGCAGGCGGGAGTGACACAGGAGGAGCTTTCAAGACGCACCGGAATATCAAGACCCAATATAGCGCGAATGGAGAACGGCTCCTATAATCCTACCGTGGAGATGCTTGTGAGACTTGCTGCGGGGCTTGGCAAGAGGATCGATATAAGGTTTAGGGATAATGGAATGTGAAGCAGCGTTATAGGCTTGAGGGAGTATGTAACAAATGAGAGTAATTCATTGTGCGGATCTGCACTTAGATTCCAAGATGACCGGCAATCTCGACAGGATGCGTGCCAAGGAGAGAAAAGCCGAGCTTTTGAATACCTTCACTCGTATGGTGGACTATGCATCGGCTCATGATGTGGATGCTATACTGATAGCAGGAGATATGTTCGATACTGGCACAATATCCGCACTTACGCGTAATACCGTAAGGGACACGATATTGACCAACAGAGACATCGACTTCTATTATCTCAAGGGCAATCATGACAGGGACAGCTTCTTATCTTCACTTGAAGAGGTTCCGGATAATCTCAAGCTCTTCAATGATAGCTGGAAAAGCTATCCCATGAATGATGACGGGAGTGTCATGTTGACTGCGACAGAGCTGTCGCCGGATAATAACAATACCTGCTACAATTCGCTCATATTAGAGCCTGAGCCCATCAATATAGTGATGCTGCACGGGCAGGAGACGGAGACCAAGACTAAGGACAGAGCGGAGGTAATTGCCTTAAGGGAGCTTAAAAATAAGAATATAGACTATCTTGCTCTGGGCCATATACATTCATATAAGGAAGAGAGACTTGACGGAAGGGGTATATACTGCTATCCGGGATGTCTGGAGGGCAGGGGATTTGACGAGACGGGAGAACATGGCTTTGTTCTTCTTGATATTGACCCGATTGGTCATAAGATTGAGACGGAGTTTATTCCCTTTGCATACAGGAGGCTGCACGAAGTGGATGTAGACTTATCCGGCTGTATGACTACAGGTGACATGACGGATCGTGTTGTTCGCAGATTGAGTGAGGAGGATATTGATCCTAAGGATATGCTTAAGCTCGTCCTTAAAGGAGATATAGATATAGAAGCGGAGAAGGATACTGATTATATTCTTAAAAGCTTTGAGGAGAATTATTATTTCCTTAAGATATATGACGAGACTAAGCTTAAGGTGGATTACGAAGACTATAAGCTTGATATGTCACTTAAGGGTGAGTATGTGCGTATGATAGAGGAAGCGACGGATATTAAGGATTCGGATAAGCCGGAAGTGATCAGGCTTGGGCTTATGGCTATCGCAGGAGAGCTGTGATGTCCGGGATGGAGATCATACGAAATGGAGACAGATTATGAGACTGATCAATTGCCATATAGAGAATTTCGGCAGATTAAGCGGCTACGACAGAGATTATACAGAAGGCTGTAACAGCATATTGGCCAGTAACGGTCAGGGCAAATCCACTCTTGCGGCCTTCATACGTGTGATGTTCTACGGCTTCGAAGGAGAAGGCAAGCGCAAGACCGGGGAGAACGAGCGTAAGAAATACGAGCCGTGGCAGGGCGGAGTCTACGGAGGAAGGATAAGATTCTCGGATGGAGAGAAGACCTACGATGTAAGCAGGACCTTTGGCTCTAAATCCTCTGAGGATACCTTTGAACTGAGAGATGCGTTGACTAATCTGGTCAGTAATGATTATTCGGACAATATAGGGGAGGAGCTCTTCAGGGTCAATGCCGAATCATACATGAGAACAGCCTACATCGGGCAGAATGATGTGATCACGCATACCACCGATGGCATCAATGCCCTAATAGGTGGGATAGCAGATAATGAGGGCGATCTGGAAAGCTTCGAGAAGGCAGCGGGCAGGCTTGCCGACCTGCTTAATAAGGAGTCTCCCACAAGAGCCACAGGCTCTCTGTACAGACTGGAGGGTGAAGTGACTTCCTTAAGGACCAGGGTCAGGGAAGGCTCTGTGATAGTAGATTCCATACACAGATTAGAGGACAGTATGGCCATAAGGCAGCAGGAGCTTGATGGTCTTAAGGAAGACAGAGAAGCCCTGATGGTTAAGCAGAGACAGATCGGTGCCTACAAGGACAAGCAGGCTCTTAAGGACAGATGGGAGATGCTTCGTACCGAGGCATCGGAGAGGACGGATGAAGCCAAGGTCAGAAGGGTAGCTTTTCCGAAGGATGTACCGGAGGAAGAGGAGCTTGCGGGCAATCAGGAGACGGCATCGGAGTATGCAAGGATATGCGAGAGTGTCTCGTTCTATACGCTTAATGCGGAAGAGGATAATAAGATAAGAAGATATGCCGATACCTTCGCAGACGGACTTCCGGATATGAATGAGACTACGGTGCTCATACGCAAGTGGAGGGAGCACGATAAGAGTCTTGCGGATGAGACGGATAAAAAGGCAGAGCTTAAGGTGCTTAGAAGCGAGCTTGACAGTGTGCATAAGGCTGCCGGAGTCCTCCCGACCAAAGCCATAATAGGTCTTGTGCTGATACTTGCGGCTATGATCGGAGCTGTTGCTTCCATACTCATTATGCCGACGAATGTACTGAGGTATGTCGGTGTAGGCATAGCGGGAGTCATGATGTTGGGCGGAGTGTTACTTACCGTGTTCGGCATACGGACACATAAGGCAGACCTTGAAGCAGATGCCAATGATATCGAGAAGGATATACGAAGGCTTGAGGCTTATATAGGCGAGGGCGAGAGATTCAGAAGAGAGGTTACGGAAAGTATAAGGAGGTATCTGGACAGATACGGCATTCCGATAGACCCTTCTGCGGTGACGGACGACCTTAGGCATCTGCATACCATGGCGGATGAGTATACAAGGCTTAAGGAGAAGAAGTCCGAGTATGAGAGGTGTATAAGCAGAAGAGATTCCGTAAAGCATACATTGGATAAGTACCTTGCAAAGCTTGGGATCAATCCCGAAAGCGATTATGTAAGGCAGCTTAACAGGCTTTCGATGGACTTAAGAAGCTATATCGAGGCTAAGGACAGAGAGGCGGCAGCTTTAAGAAGGGTGGAGGAGTTTAAGGAAGAGTATGATGTAAGCGAGCTTGAAGAACTGAGGCTTCCGGAGGATATGCCCACTCTGGCAACGCTTAATAATGAGATAGCGTCTCTAAGTGTACGTATAGACGAGGCAGCGGGTCATATAAGGGATGAGAGCAGACAGCATGATGCCCTGCAGGAGAAGTACGAGATATGGGAAGAGGATCAGGCAAGCTTAGGTATCAAAGAACAACAGTTGCTTGATGGCAAGCACAGATACAAGAATCTTAAGAATGCGTCGAAGTACCTTACAATGGCTAAGGAAAGCATTACGGCAAAATACATGGAGCCCCTGCTTACGGGCTTTAGTAAGTACTACAGCAGCGTGACGGGCACCACGGCGGATATGTACCATATAGATGCCAATACCAACATCACGGTAGATGAGCTTGGAGGTCAGAGGGAAACGGCGCTGCTCAGTACGGGGTATCAGGATCTTATAGGCTTTTGTCTGAGGCTTGCACTTATAGATGCCATGTATGAGGGAGAGAAGCCGGTGCTTATACTTGACGATCCCTTTGTGAACCTTGATTCGGAGAGGTTAAAAGGAGCACAGAGGCTTATGGATAAGCTGGCAGAGACTTATCAGATGATATATTTCAGTTGCAGGAACGCCTAGCAGGTACATCCGTGTACATGCTTAACAAGGCGTGTAACGTCCATGTTA
Source organism: Lachnospiraceae bacterium UBA3826 (assembly GCA_002393095.1). Taxonomy (GTDB): domain Bacteria; phylum Bacillota; class Clostridia; order Lachnospirales; family Lachnospiraceae; genus Colinaster. The sequence continues at coordinate 9,948 of DGII01000122.1, forward strand.
CGGGACGCCTGGCAGGTACAGATATACAGAGGGTTTTGAAGGAATAGGTGGAGAATTATGAAGTTAAGCGAAGTGTCGGCAATACTTGATGAGAAGAAGACATCAGGGAACGCCATGTGGATGGGGAAAGAGGTATTCGCAGGGGTGTACCGGTACATGATGCGCTATCTGGAACGCTATAACGGTTCGGCGTATAAGCTGTTGTATACGGTTTTTTTCGATCTTAAGGACAATACACCTTTTGAGAAGGAGGCCGTGATCGGGGAAGCAAGGAATATCCTGCAACTCTCCCTACGTAACAGTGATATTCTCATGCAGGTGAGCGATAACCAGTTTTTCCTGCTGCTTATGGAGATTGATGAGGAGAATATCGGCAAGGTCATAGAACGTATCGATGTAGCGTGGAAGGCAAGTCCGTACAATATCGTAGCCAATTTGCTGTATGAGCAGGACAGGGTATATCTCGATCATTACGAGCGGAAGGAGAATGTAAGGGATAATGACTGGGTTGCGGTAGTCGATGATAACACAATGAATCTCAGAATGGCCGAACACATCCTAAAAAAAGACGGTACAAGGGTGTCCTCCATGCAGTCCGGAGCGGAGCTTTTAAGCTTTTTGCAGGAGAATTCGCCGGATGTGATACTCTTAGATGTAATGATGCCTGAGATGGACGGCTTCGAGACATATGGGAAGTTGTTGAAGGGCGGATATGACAATATTCCCGTTATCTTCCTTACCGCAGATGAGACGGAGGCTACAGAGACCAAGGGCCTTGAACTTGGAGCTCTTGATTTTATCAAAAAGCCCTTTGTGCCTGAGGTTCTTAAATTAAGGGTAAAAAACAGCATAGAGCTTATCAGGCTGCAGCGCAATCTGTCCGAAGCTGTCGAAAGCAAGACCAGAGAGAATAAGAGTCTGTTCATCCATGTGGTGCAATCACTGGCGGATGCCATAGATGCTAAGGATACATATACCAACGGTCATTCGGGACGTGTTGCGAAGTATTCTAAGGAGATAGCGGCCAGAGCAGGGTACGATCAGGAGGAGCAGGACAATATCTATATGATAGGTCTGCTGCATGATGTGGGCAAGATAGGTATTCCGGATCATGTCATCAATAAGCCCGGTAAGCTTAATGATGATGAATATGCGATGATCAAGAATCATCCCTCTATGGGAGCAAGGATACTGAAGAATATCAAGGAGATGCCGCAGCTTGCCATAGGTGCAAGATGGCATCACGAGAGATATGACGGCAAGGGCTATC
>DGII01000096.1 GCA_002393095.1 Lachnospiraceae bacterium UBA3826
CATAGCCATCTATATCTCTTCTGTGTCCGTATATCATATCCGTATCCACAAGATTGACGAAACACAGACCATTAAAGTCTTCCTTCTGGAACTCCAGCGTCTTATTCATTCCGTCCGCATTATTCTCGGTACGCACTGTATGAGCCACGCTCTTGCCTGCGAATATATCATATATCTTGCCCACACCATAGGTATCCAGTCCCGCCTCAAGCAAGGCATCCATCATCGTTGTGGCCGGCGGAACAAGGGAAAAATCATGGCGTCTCGGTGTTCGCGTGAAGCTGCCCTTCTCTCCGATGAACGGACGGGCTATCACTCTGCCGACCCCGTGTCTGCCCGTGAGTATCCTCCTTGCCGTCTCACAGTATTCATACAGCGTCTTGACAGGGACTATATCCTCGTGCGCCGCTATCTGGAACACACTATCTGCGGATGTATATACTATGAGTGCACCCGTCTTCATATGCTCCTCACCATAGTCCTTAATGACCTCTGTTCCCGAATACGGCTTGTTACACAGGACCCTCCTGCCTGTCTGCCTCTCGAACTCCTCTATTACCTCAGTCGGGAACCCGTCGGGATAGGTGGGCAGAGGGCTCTCGGATACGATACCCGCTATCTCCCAGTGTCCTATGGTAGTATCCTTGCCCATGGACTTCTCCGTCATCCTTCCGAAACACCCTGTGGGGCTGTCCACGCCCTCCTCATAGTCTGTTCCGTCCATATTAAAAAGACCCATCTGCTTCATGACCGGGACATGGAACTTGGAAGAACCGGCAATGGTCCTTAACGTATCTGCTCCCTTGTCCCCGAATGCCTCCGCATCCGGCGCATTACCGCACCCGCAGCTGTCTATCACTATAACGAACACTCTTCTGTCTGTCATATCATTCCTCCCTGGCAGGCATATTCACCCTTGCAATAAGTTAATTATAGCATATATAATCATACATAGTGAAGAATTATGGAGCAGATATGACTGAATATACTTATGACAAAACCAACTGGCCGGATTATGAGACCGGTGCCGATATGGAATGGTGTCTGACCAACGGACTGGGCGGCTATTGCAGCGGTTCTCTGATAGGTTCTCTAAGCAGGACTCATCAGGGCTATCTCGTCGCCGCTCTCTACCCTCCGACCCGTAGATATATGACTCTTGAAAGAATACGTGAGCGCATACTCTTAAGCAATGATATATATGACCTTGACACGGCACAGATATATAAGAAGGGCACGGTCACAGTCCGTAACGGATATCAATATCTGAATGAAGTCAGATATGATGACGCAAGTGTCAGCTTCTCCTATGCGTGCGGTGACAACGGTGAGGTCACACTGAATAAGACACTTAGCATGAAGCGTGATACCAACGCCGTCGCCATAGCCTATGATGTGACCAATGCTACGGACAGCGAGATAAGCGTCATACTCACTCCGTACATTAATTACAGAGAGCATGACAAGCTTACATACAGAGCCGTGCCGAAGTTTAATATGCTTCGGACCGGCAATACGATTTCGCTTGTGCCCAGAGTAGACCAATTCGTAAGGATAGACCTCGCCTTCAGCGGTGGCGAATACATGGATAACCCTAACAGATACGAATCCGGCACAAGGCTTATCAAGGAGATCGCTCTTGAGAATGAGGGACTTACCAGTCACAATACCCCCTTTGAATTAAGCTTCAAGGTTCCTCCTCACAGTGATATGTCATACTCGGTATTATGCCATGTGGTATGCTCCGAGAGTCTTCAGGGTGCTGCTCTTTTGCAGGATGGCGGCAACTATTTCCTTGACAGAAGGGATGCACATAAGATAGCGGATGAGGCCCGTCACTATTATAACGGGCTTAAGAAGCGTGCGTGTGACCGTGTCATCAGAACACACACGGGTAACGGCAGCGTAGAGCTTAATGATGAAGCTTTTATAAGGCTTGCCCTGAGCGCGGATCACTTCATATCCAAGAGAATATCCACAGGCACATCGACGATCCTTGCCGGTCTTCCGTGGTTTTCCGATTGGGGAAGGGATGCAATGATAGCCTTCACCGGTCTTACACTGTGTACAAGACGTTATGATGAGGCCGGACTTATCCTGCTTACCTTCACCCATTATATCAAGAACGGGCTTATCCCCAATATGTTCCCTGATGATACCTCAGCGCCCCTGTATAACACTGCGGATGCATCCCTGTGGTTCTTCGTGGCCGTCTACAGGTATATCAAGTATCTGAAGGATGACCCTAAGGTTGGAGATAATTATATGAAGGAAGTCCTTTCTTTCATAAGGAAGGACATATTCCCCGCTCTTTTGGATATCGAGGAGCATTATGAGAAGGGAACCGATTTTTCCATATATATGGAGAATAACGGACTGATACATGCGGGAAGCGATCTCGATCAGGTCACATGGATGGATGTAAGAGTCGGTGATAAGGTCATGACACCGAGACACGGCTGTCCCGTTGAGATCAATGCCCTGTGGTATAATGCGCTGTGCATAATGGATTATCTGTGCAGGATATTCGGCTATGACGGTTCACATTATGCCTCACTTGCAACGACTGTTAAGAATTCTTTCGCCAAAGCCTTCTGGAATGACAACAGGAAGTGTCTGTATGATGTGGTTGAGTACGAAGCCGGAACCGACTCGTATACATTTAAGGATGCATCGATCCGTCCCAATCAGCTCCTTGCCATCGCTCTTCCGTTCCCGGTACTGTCCTTAAGTCAGGAGAAAGCCGTTGTCGCTATGGCAGAGAAAAAGCTCTATATAGGTAAGGGACTCCGTTCACTTTCACAGGATTCGGCCGAGTACCACGGAGTGTATGCCGGCGCTCTTGAAAAAAGGGACGAAGCATATCATCAGGGTACCGCATGGTCGTATCTGTTAGGAGCATATATAAGCGCATACCGCAAGTCCTACGGTCCCGGACGTGACTGCACCGAGAAGCTTATGGATATCATACGCCCCATCCTCACGCATATGGAATCGGAGGGTGCCATAGGCGGTATATCCGAGGTCTTCGGCGGTGATCCTCCCCACGCTCCCGGCGGCTGCTACAATCAGGCTTGGAGTGTAGGCGAGATATTAAGGGCATATACCGAAGATATCCTGCCCTATAAGTGATGCAGGCTTATCTTCTGTATAAGAAAGCCATATCTATAAGGAAAGCTCTCTGGCTCTCACTTAATGTATGTGTCCCCACTCTCCACTGCCAGTTGCCGAATACCGTGGAGGGTGCATTCATTCTGGCTTCATTGCCAAGCTCAAGCACATCCTGAATTGGGATAATGGCTATGTCGGCCGTGGAAGCATAAGCCACACGTATGCACTGCCTAGCAAGGGTTCTGACAGTCTCATCTGACAGATGTGTCACTTTGTTTGGAGCAGACAATTCATCGCTTATATCTATCCCCATATATCTGCTCATATAGTTAAGCGTATCCCTGCTGCCGGAGGCAGCCAGATCTTCTATATATCCCACAAGAGTCCGGGTATCATGTGTAGTCGTATATACCGCAATATCGTTTCCCTCATAATTGTGTATAAGGTTGTCATTGTCGCTGCCCTTATCCCAGCCGAATACAAGTATTCTGGAGCATGTAAGCCCCCACTTGTCTATGAGCTTCTTAACTCCTGGAACGATCGTGCGCGGACCGGCATCGTCAACGATCAGTGTCGTATCTGCCATGACATCGCTTATGGCATCCATGAAATTCCTGCTCGGCCCCTTATACCATCTGCCGCTGTCGCTTCGTCCGCTCTGCGGACTTACCGCATAGTACTTAACGGCACCTATGAAATGATCGAGTCTCACGAGATCGAACATCTCACAGGCTTTCTTCATCCTCATTCTCCACCAGCCGAAATCATTCCCATCCATTACGTCCCAGTTATATACGGGACTTCCCCATATCTGTCCCTTGGGCGAGAATTCATCCGACGGAACAGCCGATACAAACTTGGGACTTCCGTCTTCGTTAAGCTGGAAATTCTCCCTCTCAGACCATACATCGGCACTGTCATGCGCCACATACAATGACACATCCCCTATTATGGATATGCCCTTTCCTCCGGCATAGGCATGAAGCTTATCCCACTGCATATGGAACATATACTGACAAAAGCTGTAGAAGCCGATGCTGTCCTTTAAGGTACTCCTTGCCCTGTCGAGGGCATCCTTTTCCCTGTTCTTAAGTCCCTTATCCCACTCTGTCCATGATACATCACGGTTAGCTTCCTTAATGGCTCTGAAAAGAGCATAATCATCCAGCCAGCCTGCGTTATCTTTGATGAATCTGTTATAAGCGGCATCACCGGTATCAAATCTCTCGTAGGCAGTCTTAAGAATCTTTACTCTGTTGCGATACATATTGGCATAGTCTATATCTTCGGCATCCCTGCCCCAGTCGTATTCTCTTATCTCCTCTGTCTTAAGCAGACCAAGCTTTACAAGCTCGTCCAGATCTATGAGATAGTTATTGCCGGCAAAAGCCGATATGGGCTGATAGGGGCTGTTGCCGTAGCTTAATGGGCCGATGGGAAGTATCTGCCAGTATCGCATCTTAAGATCGGCAAGCAGGTCTATGAAATTATACGCCGCTCTGCCCATTGTACCTATACCGTATTCAGATGGCAGGCTTCCTATGGACATAAGTATTCCCGCACCTCTGACGGGGCTTACATAATTATTTTTCACTCTTTACTCCAAGTTATACTGTATTTTAGTAAATTTTCGTGATATACTGTTTTTATAATAGTATCATAGAGGAGGGGTTATGGCAACTATTAAAGATATAGCAGGCAAGCTTGGAATCTCAGTCAGTGCAGTCTCTAAGAGCCTTAACGGTGCTTCCGATATAAGTGAGGAGCTTAGACAGCTTGTGCTTGATACTGCGGTGGAGATGGGGTACTCTACCAAGCGCTCACGCAAGGAATCGCACCGGAAGCTTGCACTTTTTATCGAGAATATGGAATATGCCTCCGAGGATGACTTCGGTTATGATATAATCCTCGGATTTAAGCAGAATGCTTTTAAGAATAACTGGGATGTGGACGTGATCCCGGTGACACCCACCTTCCAGATTCAGGAAAAATACGATACCTATCTGCTTAAGAACGGATACAGCGGTGCGTTCATAGTAGGCTTTGCGCTCAATGATGAGTGGATGAAGCAATTCCTTAATACTACCATGCCCACCGTGCTTTTCGATAATTTCATCCGCAATAATCCCAACACATGCTATGTGGGCACAGACAATTACGAAGGAATAGATTCCGCAATAGAGCACCTGTATATGCTGGGTCATGAGAAGATAGCCTTTCTCAACGGCTCACTTCACTCCATGGTATCCGAGCAGAGACAGGATGCATTCATACAGGGAATGACCCGTCACGGTCTGGATATTGACGATCAGCTTTTAGCCTACGGATATTATGTGGCGGACAGCGCAAGATACCATGTACCGTCCTTCCTTGAGAACGGAGCTACAGCCATCATGTGCGGCAACGATCTTATAGCGTCGGGTGTAGTGGAAGAATGTAAGCTGCGGGGCTTACGCATCCCTGAAGATATCAGTGTGATCGGATTCGATGATATTCCCATCGCTGCATCCATGACTCCTGCACTGACTACGATCAATCAGAACAGGATAGAGCTTGGCAAAGGAAGCTATACCATACTTGCCTCACTTATATCCGGAATAGCCATAAGCAAGACTCTGATGCGACCCAAGCTCATAGTAAGGGATTCGACAGGCAGGAAGCACAGATAAGCCTTACGGCTATTCGTTCTTAATGCGTTCTATCTCAGCCTTAAGCTCCTCCATCTTCTTAAGAGCAGCCTCTATCTCAGCCTGCTTATCCGGTCTACCGGTTCTGTCAGGCTCACTTTGGGGCACTTTGATGGGAGTTGGTGCGTCAGCATCGGCAGCCTCACCGGTATCTCCCACTATATCAGGAATTGGCGGGAGTGTGCCTGTCTTCTCGAAAAAGCTGGGATCTATATCAATCCTGTAATCATCGGGATTATTGCTCATATATCTTACAGGGTCGGCACCGTCTCTTACAGCCTTTACCTCAGGCTTAACCGGCTCCTTGTGCGGTCTTGGCGCAGTCTTCTTACGTCTTACGGCTTCTCTGTACCTAGGCTCTTCCTCTGTATCAAACGCATACCCGTCGTACTCCGAGTCATCTTCATCACCGTACTCTTCATCATACTCATCTTCGTACTCATCTTCGTACTCATCCTCGTATTCGTCGTCATACTCATCATCATACTCGTCATCATCATCAGAAAGGTTCTTAATGCTCTTGATGGTTGCGAAGATCATTATAACAAGAATTAACGCCACCCCTCCGATAATGAGCATCATCTTAAGGTCTAAGCCGGAATCAAGTATGCCTCCGTTATCCTCGGTATCCTCTTTGCTCTCATCCGATACTTCGTCTTCCGTATCCTCCTTATCGGCAGCGTCCTCTTCGGTGGCTTCATCCGCCTGTTCTGTAATATCCACATATTTCTCGGCCACATATCCCACTTCTTCATCATATTCTATGCGATACCAGCCGTCCTCGATTCCTGTTATATCCACGGTATCACCGTTATGAAGCTGTCCCAGTACTTCATTGGATGTTCCCGGACCGCTTCTGATATTGAGGGTATCGTTATTGACCCTTCCTGTTGCGGACATCTCATCGGTTGCATAAGCACGCAAAGGACTGACCGCCATAACAACGGTCATCATAACTATCAATATACTGTATGCTGTTATGACTCTCTTACGTGATCTCTTATTATTATTCATAACCTTCTCTTATTGTCCATTATCTGCGCCAGCGATATATCATACGGTGCTCTGGCTATTCCATACTCGGTGATTATGGCCGTGATCAGCTCATTGTCCGTGATATCAAAGGCAGGATTATATACCTTTACCCCCTTTGGCGCCATCGGTTCATTATACCACATATCCGTAACCTCGGCTGCCGGACGTTCCTCTATCCGGATATCATCACCGCGCTGCGTATCCATATCTATAGTGGATGTGGGAGCGCATACATAGAACGGTACATTATACCTTGCCGCAAGTGTTGCCACCATGCTTGTACCTATCTTATTGGCTACATCCCCGTTGCGTGCAACTCTGTCACAGCCCACGAATATCGCCTGAACCCATCCGTTACGCATGACAAGCCCGGACATATTATCACATATGAGTGTAACATCCACTCCCGCGCTCATAAGCTCGTATGCCGTCAGTCTGGCACCCTGTAAAAGAGGTCTCGTCTCGTCCGCGTATACCTTGAAATTGTATCCGCGCTCATGTCCCAGATAGATCGGAGCCGTCGCGGTTCCGTATCTGCACACGGCAAGCTTGCCGGCATTGCAATGGGTAAGTATCCCGTCACCCGGCTTGACAAGTGTAAGGCCATACTCGCCTATCTGCTTACATACCAGTATATCCTCTGCCTTGATATCCAGCGCTTCCTGCTTCATCGCATCAAGTATCTTAGACACCGGCTCATCCTTCATGGACTTAACCAGCTCATCCATCCTGTTAAGCGCCCAGTGCAGATTCACTGCCGTAGGGCGCGATGAGTCCAGATAATCCCGTATCCTTGCGAATTCCTTATAGAATATCTCATACTCATTCTCAGCGTTCTCATCCACCTTAATGCGCGATGAAAGCACATACATACCGATGGCGGCTGCCACTCCTATGGCCGGAGCCCCCCTTACCTTAAGCAGATTGATGGCCTCCCATATATCCTTCTGCGTACTTAACCTTATAAGCTCTGTCCTGTTAGGCAGCAGCGTCTGGTCTATTATGACAAGCTCATCTGTCTTAAGGTCAAGATCGACAGTCTCTATATCAAGTATATTCTTATCCTTTAATTCATCCATATTCACGATCCAATCCACAACCGGACTAAGGCAACATCTATACTATACCATAAATTCCGGCGCTCGGCATCCCTGCCTCGCTTTATCCCGGAATTTATTGTATAACATCGTGTTGTATCATAAATTCCGGCGCTCGGCATCCCTGCCTCGCTTTATCCCGGAATTTATTGTATAACATCGTGTTATATCATAAATTCCAACATTCGTTAAGCGCATCGGCTATACAGCTTACGGTATCACTTGCTATCATGCTTACTGCTCCGTATCTGTCCTGCGCCAGCTCACCTGCTCTTCCCCCTATATATGCGCCTGCACATACAGCCATTATAAGGTCCGGAATATATGCGGCTGTCGCAGCCAGTATCCCTGACAGCACATCTCCGCTTCCTGCCGTTGCCATTCCGGGGCAACCCCTGTCGGTAATATATACGTCATTACCGTCAGTGATGACCGTGGATGGCCCTTTAAGAAGAAGGAGCACATCCTTGCATCCACCTTGCATATTCGCGGAGAGCACCTTTATACCGGCTACATATTCCATAGCCGCGGCTATCGGTTCATTCTGCAATCTGTCGATGCTTAAGCCCGTAAGCTTTGAGAATTCCTTAATATGCGGAGTAAGCACCACATCGCATGAAGCCTCTGCGATAAGCCTCCTGTCAAGCCCCGACAGAAGATTAAGTCCGTCCGCATCTATGATAAGCCTGCCTGTGTAATTCTTAAGCAGCCACAGCAATATTTTCCCTGTCTCTTCACTTACGCCTATTCCCATTCCGAAGGCGATAGTCTTCACATTACCCGTAAGCTCCTTAAGCCTGTCCTCATCATATATCATCTCACCGCCTGAATCCGGCATAGGGAAAATCGTACTCTCCAGAATATGCGATGCCACATCATGTACAAGAGACTCAGGCAGTGCAGCCTTCACGACTCCTGCCCCGCTTCTCATGGCGGCACCTGCCATATAAGCCAGTCGTATTGCGCCGCTATAGCGTACAGAGCCGCCTATAAGGGCAGTATAGCCATAGGTGCCCTTATTGGACATGTTAAGCCTTTTGGGTATGACGGATACCATATCCGAAGCTTCTATCAGGTAATACGGCTTTGATACCGGACTTATCCCTATATCCACGTTAGTCTTATCCCTGATCACATCCTTAGCCATGTTAAGGTAATGACCCGACTTATAGGAGCCTATAGAGACCGTCATATCTGAGACAACACATTCAGGATGTCCTTCCTTGCAGCCTGCCATACCGGAGTCCCCGTTAAGGCCGCTGTTGATATCCACGGATATGACATAAGCGTCATTTTCTCCTCTTCTGTTGATTGCGCTTATCACAGACATTATCATATCGGAGCTGTTCGCATGCTCTGTACTCTGTCCGGTTCTTCTCTTATAACCGGTTCCTAACAGACAATCGACTATGATATCATATGCTGACAGAGCCGTGGCCCCGTCCGTATCGATATCACGCTCTTCGCTCCACTTAATATCTCTTATGCCCTGCTCCAGGCATCTGTCATAATAATATCTTCCGTCATCCGAGAAGCGCTCGTCCGTCCTTATGAGCGCCACATCCTTACCCGCATCCTTAAGCAGAAGGGCAAGCGCATATCCGTCTCCTGCATTATTGCCGCTGCCGCAGACTATCCCGATCCTTGTTGTGGGCTTAGCCTTTCTCTCTATAATATCAAATACTCCCTTAGCCGCTCGCATCATAAGCTCGCGTCCGGGAGTACCGCTTTCTATTGTATGCGCATCACTCTTACGCATATTCTCAACTGACAGTATGTCTATCATCTTATATCCTGCACCCTGTATTCTTAACCATATCGCCGTAATACCTAAGCTGACACAGACAGCCTATACACTCAATCGTCCTCACTCTCAAGGACATCGAAGGAACAGCCTCTCGCCCACGGACTTCCCACATCACAGCGTCCGTGATGATAGGTCTCCTTCACCTCTCCCTCACCCTTTTCCGGCATCTTGCCGTACATTACATCACTTATCTATCTCTTCTCATGCGTGCATTATAATCGAATTTAATATGTCCGCATACCTCTCCCCTACAGGCTTCTTATCCTGCGGATGCAGGTCATAGGCTTCACCTAAGTCTGCGGTATCTGCCATATACATGTCCGGCAGTTCATTAAGCTTCTCCTGAACCTCGCATATATAGTCCCAGCCCTTTTTCTTAAGCGAGATATACTCCTCTTCACTCATACTGCTCTCATCATAATCCGGGCCGCCCTCATAGCAGTTAAGCTCGAATCTCGGAAGTCTGGTATATATATACGGGAGTCTGTCATCCCCGCAGGCTTTCCTGATGCCCTCAGCCTGCTTAAGAGTCAGGTCGTAATAGTCGCCTGATGTCTCACCTGTATTGCTCTCACCCTGATACCATATGAAGCCGCCCACCCGATAATTAAGGCAAGGAGCGAGCACTCCGTTATACAGTGCGGTTGGCTTCCAGCATAAGAATTCTGTCATGGGCTTCTCATCCGCAACAGCCCCCACCCTGTAATGCCATAAGCCGCTTAAGTCTATAAGGTTCTCTGCACCTCTTATGCATTCATTGTCATCCTCATCTATATATCTTACGGTATCTCCGGTGAATATTGCAAGAAGCTTATGCGGCGTGATCCGTCCCATGCCATGCTCTACGGTAAGTCTTATCGTCACTTCATTTAGCCCCTTATGCAGTACTCCGGCAGGGATAAGATATCTTCTCGGTGGATAGCAGTATTCGGTCTCACCCACCTTGACCCCGTTGACATATGTGACATCCGCATCAGTCATGGTTCCAAGCCACAGGTGCGAATCTTTCGTTATAAGCTCATCCGCCTCCACCTCAAATTCCTTCTTAAACCATACGCTTCCTATGGTATGTCCTATCTCTGTCTTCCACAGGAATGCAGGTAATTCCACACTCTTCCAGCCATCTGCCTCCTCACAGGTGCCAGCCTTCTCCCAATGCCCCTCTATACCCTTATCGACCTCATTAAGAGCTACAGTCCACTTAGTGCCGAGAGTCGCATTGTCGTTAAGTATCTTCCTTATAAGCTCATCATCACAGTACTTATCCGTAAGCTTAAGCCTGTCCGGATAATCCGCAAGCCACTCCCTGCTCATCCATGATTCTATCGGAGAGCCACCCTGTGTCGCGTCTATTATACCCACATGATATCCGCTTTGTGCAGACAGCTTCTTGGCTGCGAAGTAGCCTACCGCGCACCATGCATCTATACTGTCAGACCCAGCCGACCTCCAGCTGCCCGTAAGTACATCCTTAACCGGCTCCTTGAACGCGAAGTTCTCCTCGATCTTGAAGGTCCGCAGCTTATCATTATCCGGCTCCAGCCATTCCTCCGGATATGTATCTCTGACCCTTGACATGGGAAAGCCCGCATTGGACTGGCCGCACATTATATACACCAGCCCTACCGCCACATTCTTAATGACTATCTCATCCGTCACTCTGCCAGCCTTTATCTCCGATACAGTGATCGTATATCCGGCCCCCGGTTTAGGCACTGCAAGCTCTATGTCGAAG
>DGII01000137.1 GCA_002393095.1 Lachnospiraceae bacterium UBA3826
TGAGTGTCGTACCGGGTATCGCTCTTCTTAGGTGCATATGTAGTTAGATACTGATTATATACAGTGTTAAGTGCTGCTGAATATGCCATACCCTGCTCCTCCTTTCTTCCTTGATCAGAGTCATACCATCCTTGTATGAGCAATCGGTCATATTCTCATATGTAGTACTAAAGTATCAGATACCATTCTCATGGTACAATACATTATAGTACAATCATACCTTAACACCTAAATGTCAAGCCTGTCAACACTTTTTCAACAAAAAAACCGTATTTTCAAAAGTTCCACAAACGCAGTAAATTCGCACAATTATGTGCAATTCTACATATTGTGTCCCATCCTGATATACGGTATATATATAGTCATTATCAGCTTATCTTCCTCAGCATACAGGGTTCATATACAACCACGGAAGCTTGTCTGCATTCGCATACGGGGCATATATACACCGTATGCGTGACTGATACATAAGCCGTCAGCTTGTTCCGAGTACCGGGAAGGCTTCGAGGACATAGACGGTTCTGGGCGGTATCGTGAATGAACCTCCAAGCTCCACCTTATCCTGTACGACGCTCATCTCCCTGAAAGTATCTATCATAAGGTAGAAGTGCATACCCTCCGGTGCAGCGGGAAGCGTCACCGTCTGCTCCTCCCAGTATGCATTGATCGCCACATAGACAAGCTCATCCCTGCCGTTTTTTGACTTGCCGGCATACATGATGCCTACATAGTGATGATTACCGTTATAGTCCGTCCAGAAGGGCTGTAATCCGTGCTGGGATATGCAGGGATAATTCATGGAGCATTTCTCGGTATCAAGCCTTATGACTCTGTGTTGCTTGCGATACCAGATCATATACTGGGCGAAGGTGAAGAGCGTATGATTCCTCTCAAGTCTGCTCCAGTCAAGCCATGAGATTATATTGTCCTGACAATAGGCGTTGTTATTGCCGAACTGCGTATTGCCGAATTCATCTCCGGCAAGGAACATGGGGATACCGCGGCTTAGCATAAGAGTCACGAAGGCATTCCTTATAAGCCTCCTTCTTAACACCATGACTTCCTCATTATCTGTCTCGCCCTCATATCCGCAGTTCCAACTGTAATTGTCATTGGAGCCGTCCGTATTGTTCCATCCATTGTCCTCGTTGTGCTTATAATTATATGTATAGAGATCCTTCATGGTGAAGCCGTCATGACAGGTGATGAAGTTCACCGATGCGAAATGTCCTCTCGCATTGCCACCATAGATATCAGGCGAGCCGGATATACGGTTGGCCGCAGCCTGCTCCATATGGTCGTCGCCCTTAAGGAAGGCTCTCACATCATCCCTGTACTTACCGTTCCACTCCATCCAGCGGTTCCACGAAGGGAAGCTTCCGACCTGATACATTCCGCCCGCATCCCATGCTTCCGCAATAAGCTTCACATTACCCAGTATGGGGTCGAAGGCAAGAAGCTCTAATAACGGCGGCTTGCTTAAGGGTGCTCCGTCCTCATTACGACCGAGTATGGAAGCTAAGTCGAACCTGAAGCCGTCTATGCGGTATGCAATCACCCAGTGACGCAGACAGTCCAGTATGAACTGTCTCACTATGGGGTGATTACAGTTAAGTGTATTGCCGCAGCCTGAGAAGTTATAATAGTAGCCTTCGGGTGTGAGCATATAGTAGATATTGTTATCCATACCCTTAAAGGAGAATATGGGGCCGTGTTCGTTGCCCTCTGCGGTATGATTGAATACAACATCCAGATATACCTCTATGCCGTTCTCCTTAAGGAGCTTGATAAGCCTCTTAAGCTCGTTGCCCTCTCTGTTGTATTCGGGCTTGGAGCTGTAGGCAGTATTGGGCGAGAAGTAATTGACCGTATTATATCCCCAGTAGTCAAGTAACTGGTTGCCGTTATATTCCCTTGCATCATGCATCTCATCGAACTCGAATATGGGCATGAGCTCTATCGCCGTGATCCCCAGTTCCTTAAGATAGGGTATCTTCTGCCTGATGCCGTCGAAAGTTCCCGGAAAGTCCACTCCCGAAGAAGGGTCCTTGGTGAAGCCTCTTACATGCATCTCATAGATTATCACATCCTCTATGGGAGTATGGAGCTGCTTGGTATCGCCCCAGTCGAAATCGTCTCTTACGACTCTGCCTCTGTAGCCGGAGTATTCGGGAGCCGTACCTTCCAGCCCCCATTCTCTCAGACCCGCAACAGCCTTGGCATAAGGATCAAGGAGGATATTGTCCTTATTAAAGAGAAGTCCTCTTCTAACGTCATAAGGGCCGTCCATCCTGTATGCATACTCAAGATTCTCCTGCTCCACGCCGAATACTATGATGGAATAGCAGTTGCCTATTCTGTAATTGTCCGGGAAAGGAATGACTACGAAGGGGTCCACCGCCTTACGCTTAAAAAGCAGCAGCTCGCAGCTTGTAGCCTGATTGGAATGAATAGTGAAGTTGATACCTCCGGGGATCACCGTGGCCCCATTGATCTCATAGAATCCCGGTCTTACCTCGAAGCCTCCTATCATATCCATTGGCACGAAATTGATGTGTTGATTGCCGATACCGCTTACATTATCGACATCCGCATGGTGTCTGACCTCGTATCTGTCCGTTAGCATATTATATCCCTACCTCTATACGTATTGGTCATCCTACTTAAGCTCCTCCCTTACCTTATCAAGAGCGGCTTCAATGACCTTATCCATATCATAATATCTGTACTGTCCGAGTCTTCCCCCGAATATCACATTACGTTCTTCGCCCGCAAGCTTAAGGTACTCCTCATAGAGCCTGCTGTTTTTCTCATCATTGACAGGATAATAGGGCTCATCTCCTGCCTTGTACTCCTTCGGATACTCATAGGTTATGACAGTACCCGGACAATTGGTGTATTCAAAATGCTTATGCTCTATCACCCTTGTATAAGGCACCTCATATTCCGTATAGTTGACTACGGCGTTGCCCTGATAATTATCCACATCGTCAAGCCTCTTCTCTTCAAAACGAAGGGTTCTGTATTCCAGCCTTCCAAGCCTATGACCGAAGTACTCATCTATCATACCCGTGTATACCACGCGGTCATAGCTATCCTCTGCCCTGCCGTCGGCCTCCATCTCCTTAAGCTTAGCGTAAGACAGGCCAAGCCGCACCTCAACGCCATCAAGCAGTCTCTCTATCATGGCGGTATAGCCTCCTATGGGTATACCCTGATATCTGTCATTGAAGTAGTTATTATCATATGTGAACCTTACGGGAAGCCTCTTGATGATAAAAGCCGGAAGCTCCTTACACTCTCTTCCCCACTGCTTGCCCGTATAGCCCTTAATAAGCTTCTCAT
>DGII01000123.1:0-1084 GCA_002393095.1 Lachnospiraceae bacterium UBA3826
ATTGAAACAGGATTATGCAGAGGAGAATCATTTAAGAAGATTGCTAAGAGAATAAGAAGACATCCGACGACTGTAGCCCATGAAGTGTTTGAAAACAGGACATACATAAAAGGGACTAACTTTGCGGGGAAGGACTGCAGGCATGTGAGAACATGTGCTGTAAAGAACTTATGTGATGGATCCGAAGATGCATGTAACTATAGGTGCAAGCATTGCAGAGGTTATGATTGTACCAAGATGTGTAAAAGGTATGAATCGGTTGCTTGTCACAAGCCGGATAAACCGCCATATGTATGCAATACATGCAAGGACAGAAAGCTTTGCATTAAGGACAAATATGTCTACTCCGCTCCGTATGCAGATGCTGCCGTTAGCCGGAGGCGTTCCGAGAGTCGTCAGGGTATCCATCTGACGGAGGAACAGAAAGTCTTTGTAGATGAGCTGGTGACAAGACTGGTAAAGAAAGGACAGCCTTTAACACACATCTATGCAGAGCACGAAGCGCTTAAATGGTCAGATGTATTCTTAGAAGATAAATTGATTATGATCACACATATGATTGATATCGATAACAACTACTGTGAATACAACAAGAGTCATGAAACTGAAGGAATGCATGAGCTTGACTTATCAGATCGCGCAATAATGATACTCGAGAAGATTAAATCAAAGAATTACGGGTTTAGAGATGATTTTATTTTCCTTGGCAAGAACGAGAATTATCTACTAACTGAGTATTGTAACAAAAACATCCATCGTGCGTGCAAAGCACTTGGAATCAACAAGAATTTCACCACTCATGACTGCAGAAGATATGCAGCTACTCAGGCAGCATTAAGGGGTATGTCTACCGCTGCCTTACAAAATGCATTCGGTTGGAAAGACAAGGATACGGCGGAGCATTATGTACAAGTTGCCGCTGCCAAAAAGGAGCAAAAGCGTGTGCTTGTTGATGTGTTAAATTGACTTGAAAGCTAGTATTTTCTAAGGTGGACCACATCTGGACCACATTTTTAGAGCAAGAAAATACCCCGCAAACGTGATGTTTACGGGGTTTCTTATCGCAGCTCGTAGCGGAATCGAA
>DGII01000123.1:1172-5508 GCA_002393095.1 Lachnospiraceae bacterium UBA3826
TTAACCGCTTGACCAACGAGCCATTATCCGCACGCCATATCAGCATGCTTGTATATAATACCAAGAGTAATTTAAAAAAGCAAGGGTTTTTTGAAAAAATATGATAAGATATATGCATGAAGAAATTAAGCATCGGAATTCTCGCACATGTTGATGCGGGGAAGACAACTCTCACCGAGAGCATATTGTATCTGACGGGAGTTATAAGCAGTCAGGGACGGGTGGATAATAAGGACACGTTCCTTGATACGGAAGCCTTAGAGAAGAAGAGGGGCGTGACCATTGTGTCCAAGCAGGCTGTTGTGACTCTTGATGCGGGACATGCGCTTAATAAAAGCGGTGAGGATGTCAGACTTACATTCATAGATACGCCGGGACATGCAGACTTCGTGGCTGAGACCGAGAGAAGCCTGTGGGTCATGGATCTTGCGGTGCTTTTAATAAGTGCCGCGGACAGGGTGACGGAGCATACACGGAAGCTTATATATATGCTTAATAAGAGGCGTGTTCCATATATCGTATTCATTAATAAGACCGATATGGTGCAGGAGGATGTATGTGACAGGATATGTGAGGAGCTTGGAGACGGAGCCTTCAGATATGTCGGCGCATACAGTGTGCATACAGACCATATGGCAGGGGATCATGAAGGTCATACTGATGCAACACACACAGGTACACAGTCTGACGAAGCTGTCCAAACCTTTATGGAGAATGCGGCGGCTCTGTCCGAGAGGACTCTGGAGAAATATCTGGAGGAAGAGAGACTTGATGATGAAGACATCACATACCTTATTAGGAATGGGCTGTTGCATCCTGTCATACAGGGCTCTGCGCTTAATAATTCGGGAACGGATGAGCTCATGCGCTTTATTACGGCTCATATGCCGGATATAAGCTACAGGGATGAGCTATCCGGTAAGATATATAAGATCACATATGAGAATGGACATAAGATAAGCCATATCAAGCTTACAGGCGGACATCTGTCCGTAAGGGATACTCTGCCGGATGACAGGCTTGCAGATGAGAAGATCACTCAGATAAGGCTCTATAGCGGAAGAAGATACGAAAGCGTAAGCAAGGCTACTGCAGGGGATAGCGTGGCGCTTGTGGGACTTGAGAATACCTTTGCGGGTATGGGCATAGGCAGGGAAGCGGATGATAAGGAGTATGTGAGCCGTCCGGTCCTTAGGTACGATATGATTCTTCCCAAGGATGTTCCGGTAAGAGTCTTTTTGCCTAAGCTTAAGGAGATTCTTGCGCAGAATCCGGAGATGGCCTTGGGAGAGTACACGGATAAAACAATGCTGCAGACTGACAGCCATTCATCCGACAGGATCGGAATATCCGTTATGGGCAGGCTTGGACTTGAGATACTTGCGGCACAGCTTAAGGAGCGCTTTGATATAGATGTGACCTTTGACAATGGTTCGGTGATATATAAGGAGACCATAGCCGGCCCCGTAGTGGGCTTCGGGCATTTTGAACCCTTAAGGCATTATGCAGAGGTACATATACTGATGGAGCCGCTGCCCATAGGAAGCGGGATAGAAGTGGCAAGTGATGTGAGCGTGGATGAGCTTGATATCAACTGGCAGAAGACGGTATTCGCAACCATTATGACGGAGCTTCCCAAGGGCGTACTGACTTCTGCTGCTCTTACGGATATGAAGTTCACCCTTATAGCGGGCAAGGCTCATACTAAGCATTCCCAGAGCACGGATTTTAAGGAAGCCACTAAGAGAGCGATACGTCAGGGGCTTATGAAGGGTGAGAGCATATTGCTGGAACCATGTTATGAATTCACGATCAAGGTGCCGGTATCGGTGCTTGGCAAGACCATGAATGACATAGGACTTATGGACGGAGAAGGGAAGATAACGGCGCAGGATGAGGACTATGCTTATATAGAAGGCATGGCTCCCGCAGAGGGGCTTGCCAATTATCAGAGTGAGCTTACGGGATATTCATCCGGACGGGGGATTATCGACATCGGCAGCTCCTTATACAGACCATGTACCACAGATAAAGCGGATTCTGTTATAGCAGGTGCAGGCTATGATCCCGACAGTGACCCTGACAATATTTCGGGAAGCGTATTCACCGAACATGGTGCGGGTAACTTTGTCCCATGGTATGAATGTGAGGATAGAATGCATCTGCCGGATATATCGGACAGATATCTGGATGATGATGTCTTGACCGGGGATGAGATACTTAATGACAGGGCAGAGGCAGCACTAAGGCAGCTTGGGCACAGAGAAGGCAGCCTGTCGGAGCGCCTTGAGGCCATAGGCACTGATGAGATAGACCAGATACTAAGAAACTCTACCCATGCCAATGCGGGGCAGATTAAGAGGAATAAGAAGAAGACCTACAAAGCGGCAGTAAGGACAAGCTACGGCAGGTCAGACAGGGCTTCTTCGTATGATGGTGACGGTCATAAGGGTGCCTTGGGTAAGCCGGATAAAAAGGCACAAGAACGGAAGAGATACCTTCTTGTGGATGGCTACAATATAATCCATGCATGGGATGAGCTTAAGGTGCTGACGGGAAGCTCCATAGAGCTTGAGGGGGCCAGATACAAGCTGCTTGATATGCTTTCCGAATATGCCGCTGTAACGGGACTTGAGACCATAGCCGTATTCGATGCCTATAAGGTATCGGGGCATATGACGGAGAAGCTGGACTATATGGGTATACATGTGGTCTACACTAAAGAAGCGGAGACTGCCGATCAGTACATTGCGAAGTTCAGTTTGGAAAATGCAAGAGAGTCTGACATAACTGTAGCCACATCAGACAGCCTCATCCAACTGATCATCAGAGGTGAGGAGACTTATCTTATGTCGGCAAGGGAACTTAGAGAAGATGTGAGAAGAGTTCATGATACGGCAATTGTCGGAATAATGAATTAAATCTGTTCAGATTATGGAGTTTTACTCATAAAAACATGGAATTTGGATAAATTTGCTTTAATTTACTTAATGTGTTAAAAAACAGTACAAATCATCCGATATATATGATACAATATATTGTGTTTGTGTTATGTGAATTAAGTCAATATATCGGGTCTGAACACAACATACAGAGTTTTTGGTAAAGAAGGAGACAAAAGAATGGATAACAAGAAGAAATCCAAGGGATTTGACATGAGGAAGATGCTTTTGCTATTCGCACTTGTTCCTCTTACGGTAGTGGGCATTGTGATCATCATCGTGGCATATAATAAGATGGTGAAGGCGGTTGAAGAGCAGACCAAGCAAAGCTTACAGATCGCTGCACACGGTCTCAGGGAATATTATGAGTGGGATATAATCAACCGCGGCGGGATCGAATACGAGGTTGATTATGTGGATTCCATGGCAGAGCAGGGTGTGGATTTGACCATGTTCAAGGATAACATCAGATTCGTGACATCCATAAGGGATTCTTCGGGGAAGAGAATAGAAGGTACGCCTGCTTCCGATGCCGTATGGGCAGCTGTGAGCAAGGGTGAAGAGTTCTATTCCGATGATGTTGTGATCAACGGTACAGATTATTATGTATTCTACACACCTCTTCGTAACGGTGACGGTTCTTTATGGGGTATGGCATTCGCCGGTATGACCTGCGAACATGTCAATGCCAGCAAGCAGAGCCTTATGGTGACCATACTTTTAGCCGGCGGTTCATTATATGTACTCTTTATAATCATCGTACTCATACTTGTAGGTGTTATAACAAGGCCTCTTAACTCAGTGGCTGAGAGCATACAGAAGATATCTAACGGTGATATCACATCTCCCGTTACGGCCGAGTCACATCTGTATGAGACCAATCTTCTGATAAATGCGGCTAAGAAGACTCAGAAGGAGCTTGGAGACATAATCGGAAGCATCAAGGGTACATCCATGAGCCTTGTAGAACAGATAGGTGATGTGACCACTCTTTCGGATCAGACATCCGATGGCACCAATCAGATAGCTACTGCTATGACAGAGATAGCAGAGGGTGCTGTGACGGTAGCTGAGAGCGTACAGGATATCAATGCCAGAGTAATCGATATGGACAGGATTATAGGAGATATCTCGGATAATGTGGATACGCTTAATACAGGTGCCAAGTCTATGAGTAATGCCAATGTAGAGGCGGCGGATTACATTAAGAATATGGACAGGTCGAGCCAGCAGACATCTGAGGCGGTGGCCAATATATCTGCAAGTATCGCAAGCACCAATGCTGCTGTAGGTAAGATCATAGAAGCTATCAACCTTATCACTGAGATCGCTGATCAGACCAACCTCCTTGCGCTTAATGCAAGTATTGAAGCGGCAAGAGCCGGTGAAGCAGG
>DGII01000012.1:0-349 GCA_002393095.1 Lachnospiraceae bacterium UBA3826
CTCTCATTGCCTGGAAGTGAACCTTACCGTTGTTCATATCCTGAAGGAACTCAGATGCAAATGTTCCGTCCTGGATATCTGAAAGGATCTTCTTCATAGCCTTCTTGGTATCCTCTGTAACGATCTTAGGACCTGTTACATAGTCACCGAACTCAGCTGTGTTGGAGATAGAATATCTCATGCCTGCGAAACCTGACTGATAGATAAGGTCTACGATAAGCTTCATCTCATGAATACACTCAAAGTATGCATTCCTCGGATCATATCCCGCCTCGACAAGTGTCTCGAAGCCTGCCTGCATCAGTGCACATACACCGCCGCAGAGCACTGCCTGCTCACCGAAGAGGTC
>DGII01000012.1:457-7672 GCA_002393095.1 Lachnospiraceae bacterium UBA3826
CTCTTGCGCCGCCGATAGCAAGTGCATATGCAAGTGCCTTCTCAAGTGCCTTACCTGTAGCATCCTGATGAACGGCTACAAGACAGGGAACACCCTTACCTGCCTGATACTCACTTCTTACAGTGTGTCCGGGACCCTTGGGCGCTATCATTGTTACATCCACATCCTTAGGAGGTGTGATGCAGCCAAAGTGTATATTAAATCCGTGAGCGAACATAAGCATATTGCCCGCCTCCAGATTCGGCTCAATATCCTTCTTATAAAGATCAGCCTGAAGCTCATCATTGATCAATATCATGATGATATCAGCTTTCTTGGCAGCCTCGGCTGCGGTATATACCTTGAAGCCCTGCGCCTCAGCCTTAGCCCAGCTCTTAGAGCCCTCGTACAGACCGATGATGACGTTGCAGCCTGACTCCTTAGCATTAAGTGCATGCGCATGTCCCTGACTTCCGTAGCCGATGACAGCTATTGTCTGTCCTTCAAGCGCCTGCAGATTACAATCCTGTTGATAATAAATCTTGTTCTCCATTTTCTCCTCCTGAGTAGATTTACTTTATATTATTATATGATTAAAGCACTAAGCTTTGATCACTAATCAAGCTTCGGATAGACTATATCATCCGTTCCCCGTCTGAGTCCGGCGATACCTGTGCGTGCAAGCTCAAGTATCTCATATTCATCCAGCAGTTCAAGAAAAGCATCGATCTTGGACTGCTTACCCGTCATCTCAACTATCAGACCTTCCTTGGATACATCAATTATATCCGCTCCGAACACATCCGCCAGTGAGCTTATCTCCGATCTGTCCTTAGGCCCAACCTTGATCTTGATAAGGGCAAGTTCCCTGTAGACGCTGTTCTCAGGCTTAAGCTCTCTGATGTCACATACATCCACAAGCTTGCCAAGCTGCTTCTCTATCTGGTCGAGTATCTCATCATCTCCCATGGCAACCACCGTAATGCGTGTCACTCTGGGATCGGCGGTGGTTCCGGCCGTGATGCTCTCGATATTATAGCCTCTTCTTGCGAAAAGACCGGATATTCTGTACAGAACGCCCGAATTGTTCTCAACCAACAGTTGGAACACCTTCTTCTTCATCTTACCTTCCATATCATCCTCCGATCAAAAAGGGATCATGCAAAGAATGCACAATCCCTATTTTATCAATATCTGTAGTTACTGTCAATAACCGACAAGACTCAACATGCCTCTGTATAAATACAATACCGTATATGAATGTATCAACAGATCATGCTATACGCTTAGATGCTGTATGCTTAGATGCAGTCCGACATATTATACATTCCAGGCTCTTTACCTGCCAAGAACTTGGCTGCGGTTATGGCTCCCTTGGCAAAAATCGCTCTTGAATACGCAGTGTGTGACAGCGTTATGACTTCATCAAGGCCGGCGAATATCACATCATGATCACCCACTATAGAACCGCCTCTCACAGCCGATATGCCAATCTCATTCTTTGGCCTTTCTTCCCTGCGCCCAGTCCTGTCATATACATACTTATACTTCTTATGCAGGCTCTCATTCACACAATCCGCCAGAGCAAGCGCCGTTCCGCTTGGTGCGTCCAGCTTCTTATTATGGTGCTTCTCGACAATCTCAATATCAAAGCCCGCCTCTGCAAGTGCCGGACTTATCTGCTCAAGCACCTTCATGATCGTATTGATACCGACAGACATATTGGCGGAACGAAGGATGGGTATCTTTTTAGATGCATCCTTAACCCTCTTAAGCTGCTTATCACTTAAGCCCGTCGAGCAGAGCACCAGAGGAAGTCCGTTAAGCAGGCAGTAATCAAGAAGCTCATCCACGGCAGCTGCATTGGAGAAATCCACCACAACATCCGCTGCCTTATCACACTCGGATATGTGCTCATATACGGGATATTTATCCATCTTGCCGAAGAACTTATCCACGCCTGCCACTATCCTGATCCCCTTGTCCTCATTCACAATTGATGTGATCATCTGCCCCATACGGCCGTTACAACCGTGAAGTAACATTTTAACCATTTCTTCTCCTATCCGAAGCGGCGATACTATTCATAAATCGCTATGCCTCTTAAAAATTTTATCCGGTATCCTACAGCTTCCTCACTCTGATTCAGAACATTTGGTGAGTGATAAAGTTCCGGTCCTTGCCACTTCAAGTATACTTATCCCCTTAAGCATCTTAAGGAATATCGCAGTCCTTTCGGGAGTATCGCATATCTGGATTATCATAAGATTACCGGACATATCCACGATATTGGCGCCCATGATCTCACAATTCTCCATGATATCGCGCCTGTTGCCCTTATTATACTTAACCTTCACAAGCATCATCTCCCTGTTGATGCCCGCACCCTCGGCATAGGTCTTGACCTTGATGACATCAAGCTTCTTATTAAGCTGCTTCTCTATCTGTTCTATT
The DNA here is from genome assembly GCA_002393095.1 of Lachnospiraceae bacterium UBA3826. Taxonomy (GTDB): domain Bacteria; phylum Bacillota; class Clostridia; order Lachnospirales; family Lachnospiraceae; genus Colinaster. The sequence goes on from DGII01000012.1 coordinate 2,891, forward strand.
GTCCTGTCATCACCTGTGCTTACGATGGTCATCCTTGATACACCGGGATCATCGGTCTCACCTACTGCCAGTGAATCAATATTAAAATTCCTTCTTGAGAAAAGTCCGGCAACCTTCATCAGCACACCCGATCTGTTCTCAACCAATACAGAGTATATCCTTTTCATTAGATCGTCCTCTCTTTTGAAATTATTTGATCCGATCCTAACTCAATGGCTTTCGATGATTCTTCCGTGCAAATGCCACGTTATACGCAACGCAAGTAACGTCTGCGATGCGTAGAGGTTAATTTGCAAAGAAAATCTGCCAAAAAGTCATTGAGCGGGGACCAAGTCGCAAATCGTTATTTCACAAGATCCATGGGATCTATTATGGCCTCAAGTATGCATGATTCCTCAGAATCAAGGAATTCCTTAATCGCCCTGTCCGAAGCTGACATATCTGTCAGCTTAACATATCTCATGCCGTATGCCTGCGCTATCTTGGACAGGTCGGGATTACCGCTTAAGTCTACCACGGAATATCTGTCATGATAGGTATAGTGCTGGTATTCACGAACCATACCCAGATAATTATTGGTAAGCACCACCACCTTGACAGGTATATCATGCTGTCTGGCTGTGGCGAATTCGCACATGCTCATCTGGAAAGCGCCGTCACCGCACACGGCTATGACCTGTCTTTCGGGGCGTCTGAGCTTGGCTCCTATGGCTGCCGGTATGGAATAACCCATTGTACCCATGCCGCCTGTTGTCATGAACTTGCCCTCTCTTATGCATACATTGTCACAGCTCCATATCTGGTTCTGTCCCACATCGGCTATATATATTCCGTCCTTATCCATACTCTTACTTAAGGTATTGATAAAGGCAGCGGGATCAACATACTTAGGATTGGGATTCCTCTTAACTGCCATCGTCTTTTTATAGCCGTTAAGAGTATCTATCCATTCACTGTAATCAGCCTCATAATCCATTTTGCACAGCTCGTCAAAGATCGCTCTTGCGTCCCCGACCAGAGGAATATTGGAGCTTGCATTTTTACCGATCTCCGCAGGATCTACATCTATATGTATGACCACCTTGCCCTTGGTGACAAGATCGGGCTGTGTAACCGATCTGTCCGCTACAGATGCACCCACCATTATAAGAAGATCGGCCTCATTCATGGCGCGATTGGCATAGGGCTTACCGTTATTGCCTACCATTCCGTAGCAAAGCTTATGCTCTGTGGGAACCACGCTTATACCCATCATGGTTGTCACCACCGGTATATCATGCTTCTCAATGAAGCTTAATACTTCATATTTTGCCTTGCTTAAGAGTACTCCGCCGCCTGCACAGAGTACAGGTCTCTTAGCCTTCTCAAGCTCGTGTATGACCTTTTTCATCTGCACGGCGTTACCCTTTACAGTGGGCTTATATGTACGCATCTCGATGCTGTCGGGATACTTAAAGCTCTTAACCGGAGCCTGCTGTACATCTATGGGAACATCTATAAGTACGGGGCCCTTGCGGCCAGTGCTTGCTACATGGAATGCCTCCTTGAATACCTTGGGAATATCCTCCGCATTACGTATGAGGTAGGAGTACTTGACGAAGCTTTCGCATGCTCCCGTTATATCAGCTTCCTGAAAGGCATCTGTACCGATGAGCTCTGTCTTGACCTGTCCGGTTATACAGATAAGCGGTATACTGTCAGCGAATGCCGTAGCTATACCGGTGATCAGATTGGTCGCACCGGGACCCGATGTCACCGCACACACTCCGGGCAATTCGTTATTGAAAGCTCTTGTGTATCCGCTTGCCGCATGAGCCGCACTCTGCTCGGTACGCACAAGTATGCTCCTTATATCGGAATCGATTATACTGTTGTAAAAAGGGGCTATGGCAACACCCGGATAGCCGAATATGTCCTTTACTCCCTCTGCCTCAAGGCACTTAACCATTATATCTGCGCCGTTCATATATATCTCCTGTCTCTAAACCATTATCTTAAGCTTCGGTCCTGCAATATATCAGAACTTACCGCTCTTTGATTCACCGGCCGAATCTTCCGAAGAAATTGGCCATGGGTTCAACAGTGGCATCAAGGTTCTTGATGGCATTGTTAAGCGAATCAAAATCTATCTGCTGGAAGGATGTGACGACCTCCTCAAGATCCGCACCTGCCGTACCTACGAAACCGGACAGATCCTTCATGGTATCTTCAGCCTGACCTATTGCGGAATTGGCCTCAACCACCGCGGCATCAACTCCTTCAAGGGTGTATCTTACCGCCTCAAGGGTCTTAAGCAGGGATGGAACAACACACAGAATGGCTATCACGAACACCAGAACAAGTCCTGTAGTGATCCTCTGATACATAAGTGTCTTCTTCGTCATCTTCTGCATCTCGGTCAGGATACCGGTCTGCAGCTCTTCATTCTGTTCTACGCTTTTAGTGTCGTATCCGACCTTGTTACCCGTATTTACTTCATTTGCTTCATTCATTATATCACTCATATTCTCCTCCGTATCATTTCATACATTATACAATTATAGAATACCAAGTAACCGCTTGCAAGTCTTAACGCAATCAGCGGCATCCCTGCTATAGCCGTCCGCGCCGATCTCATCCGCATATTCCTGCGTGGTCACGGCTCCTCCGATGATCACCTTGGCATTACATCCCGCTTCCCTGCAAGCCTTGATGACCTCATCCATCTCCTTCATGGTCGTTGTCATAAGGGCAGATAATGCGATTATCTCCGCATTCTCCTTAATGGCAGTATCTATTATTACTCTTCTGTCCACATCCTTGCCCAGATCAATGACATTGAAGCCGTAATTCTTAAGCATGAGTGCCACCAGATTCTTGCCTATATCGTGGATATCACCCGCAACGGTAGCTATGACCACCGTATGCCTCTTGTCCGAATCCGCCCCTGCCGCAAGAAGGGGCTCTAACATCTCTATGCCAAGCTTCATGGTCTCTGCCGAATTAATAAGCTGTGGCAGAAAATACTTACCGCTTTCGAAGAGATCTCCCACCTCATTGATCGCCGATATCAGCACATCACTTAGAAGCTTCTGCGGTTCTTTACCTGCATCCAGACACTTCTTAACAGCATCCTTAACAGTATTCTTACGCCCTTTTAAAACCGCCAGTCTGAGTTCTTCCTCGGGATCTGCATCTGATGCATTCGTATTCCCCGAATCCGCGCTCTTATCCTTTGAAGCCCCCTCGCTTCCCGTGGCAGATGTCTGCTTATTACCGGAAGATGCAGCCGATCCCGATGCAGGCAGAAGTCCCGCTTCCTTAAGCATATCTATCCTCTCGATATACTTAAGATCCGCATCCTTATGGGCTCTTAAAAGATTACCGGCATAAACCATATTCATGAACATGACCTGATTGGGATTGGCTATGGCCATTGTGGCACCGGCTTCCATAGCCATGGCAAGGAAAGTCGCATTCACATAGCTTCTCTCCGGAAGTCCGAAGGATATATTGGAGAGTCCGCATGTAGTGGCGAACCCTTTTTCCTTGCAATATCTGAAGGTATTAAGGGTGTCTATTCCTCCGGTCGGATTGGCTCCTACAGTATTCACAAGACCGTCCACTATGATATCCCGCTTGCTTAAGCCTGTCGCGTAAGCCGCCTGACTTATCTTATCTATGATATCGATCTTCTCATCAAGATCCTTGGGAAGTCCCTCATCCGACAGAGGAAGAAGAATAAATGCAGACCCGTACTTCTTCGCTATGGGTAAAAGTGCATGGAACTTCTCACTCTCATATGAGATGGAATTGATAAGTGCTCTGCCGGGATATCTCCTGAGTGCTGCCTCTATTACATCCACATGGCTTGAATCGATGCATAAGGGTAGGTTGGTCACGCCCTGAAGTTCATCTATGACCCTGATCATCATGGCCTTCTCATCTATTCCTCCCATTCCGAGATTGACATCTAAGATACTTGCACCGTTCTCTTCCTGTTCCTCAGCCATCTCCGTGATCTTATCCGTTATTCCGTTACGCAGATCCTCCTGAAGTGCCTTCTTACCCGTGGGATTGATCCTCTCTCCTATCACCATGAAGGGATCGTCAAGTCCGAAGCGCAGCGTCTTACGCTCACTTGTAAGCACATATTTATCACGAAGCTTGGAAGAATCTCTTGCCGTCGGCACATACCCCATCTTAACGGTCTCTCTTATATAATCCGCATCGGTTCCGCAGCATCCGCCTATGATGCTTGCTCCGGCATCCGTAAGCAGCTTCATCTCCTTTGCGAAATTACAGGGAGTATTATCATATACGGTCGCGCCGCTTTCATCAAGTCTCGGTATACCTGCATTCGGCTTGGCGATTATGGGTATGTCGCAGGCATCTGCCATGGCTCTGATAACCTCGGCCATATCCTTAGGTCCGGTCGAGCAGTTGGCTCCGAGGGCGTCTACGCCCAAGTGACTTAATACAACAGCCGCAGTCTCCGGATCTGTCCCGTAGAGTGTCCTTCCGTCCTCATTGAAGGTAAGCGTGACAAAAACCTGAAGCTCACATGTCTCCTTAATGGCAATAACGGCTGCTCTTGTCTCATTAAGACTCATCATGGTCTCTATCGTGATAAGATCGATGCCTGCATCACATATGGATCTCAGCTGCTCCTTATATACATCCACAAGTTCTTCAAAATCAAGCGTTCCCATCGGCTTAAGCTGAAGTCCCGTCATACTTAAGTCTGCGGATATATATACATCACGCCCGGCCGATTCAGCCACCGACCTTGACACCTTTACC
>DGII01000054.1 GCA_002393095.1 Lachnospiraceae bacterium UBA3826
AGCGCCAACCGCAACAACGAACTATGCATTTGCGGGATGGTTCACGGAAGCAACGGGCGGAACGCAGGTAACAGCTATCAGCACAACAGATACAGGCAATAAGACATATCACGCGCACTGGACAGAGACTGCCCGCAGCTATAATGTAACCCTTAATACTGCCGGCGGAACCATTAATGCGGGCAATGTAGCTTCGTATACATACGGAACAGGTGCGACTCTGCCTACGAACGTAACAAGAACAGCTTCAAATACAACGGTATATAGTTTCAGAGGCTGGTTCACGGCCGCAACAGGCGGAACAAGAGTAACAAGCATCAGCACAACCGACAGTGGAGAAAAGGAATTCTTTGCACAGTGGGATGAGAGCCCAAGGGAATACAATATCACACCGAATGCTTATACAAACGGTACGCTGAATATTCATATCAAGAACACAACAGGTGCGATAACAAGGGCTGCCAACGGAGCAACTGTTGTTATTGATATTGCACCTAATACCAATTACAGGCTGAAGGAACTGCATGTAAGAGAGTCAGGGCAGATTGTTGACATTGCGACTGCGACAACAGGTGATACATCGCTTGAATTCACTATGCCTGCGCATGATGTAACTGTTCAGGCAGTATTTGAAGAAAATACATACACAATAAGCGTTAATAACACATCCGGCAGTGGTTTTACTATAAGTTCACAAACCAAGGGTTCTTTCTCGGGAACCAGCGGACCTGCATTGGCCGGAGAGACTGTAACAGTAACGATAACAAGGGTGTCAGGTCACGGACCTTATTCACTCAGCGTGGATAATCAATCTGTTGTAATGCATCTCAGTAATGACAACAGTACATATACCTATCAGTTTATAATGCCGTCGCGTGGTGTCCGTATCGATATGGGATCATACTCTGTGTCTGGACATGTGAATGTGAACTTTGCATCGACCATGACACACGGATCGGTTAGCTCGAATTCTTCGCGTATTGCAGATGGAACTATTGAATTAAATGTAAATCCGGATGCGGGTTATGAGCTGGATACACTGATGGTAACAAAGGTTCTTCCGTCTAATGTCTCGGTTGATACATCAACTTATCCGATGACGATTATGCCTGCTCTTAAGAGCAACACGACAAATGTCTATCAGTTCACAATGCCACCGTTTGATGTAAATGTTAATGCAACATTTAAGCTTGCAACATATACCGTATCGCTTAATGCTGACGGAGGTACAATCAATGCCGGTAATGTGACATCATATGTATACGGAACGGGAGCAACACTACCCACTGACGTTACCAAGGCATCCGATGCTGAATATGACTATACATTCGGTGGATGGTATACGGAGCAGAATGGCAGTGGTACAAGAGTGACTGCTATTGGATCTGATGTAAGTGGTAATAAGACATACTATGCATATTGGACACAGGTTCGTCGTTCTTACACGGTGACCAAGAGTGCAACTACGAACGGTTCAATCGCAGTTAAGATCGGAACTACAGAAGTGACTTCAGCAGCTAACGGAGCCACTGTTACGGTTGTGCCCACAGCTGCTACAGGCTATGAACTTGATACACTTACATACACCCCTGCAGGTGGCAGTGCAACTGCAATCACTGCTACAAACGGCGTGTATTCATTCGTCATGCCTACAAGCAATGTAACTGTAACTGCGACCTTTAGAGTGGCGGGTGTTTCCGTTACGAATGTAGATATAACCGGTCAATTGATTAATCTGTATAAAATATTTGTAGACGATGTTTATGAAATCGAAGCTGATATAACACCGGCAAATGCCACTAATAAAAATGTGACCTGGACTAGTTCGAATCCTTCGGTTGCATCCGTAACTCCTGATGCCAATAATGGACTCAAGGCTACGGTTACGGCTTTGACAACCGGGTCGACAAGGATAACTGTCAGAACACAGGACGGCAATAAGTCAGATAGTGTTTATCTTACAATTCATAATGCTCCTTCAGGTATGTTCCAGGTTATTGAAACCGAGGATACCGCAAATGGAACTTATACCACTGTAACCATATATAATCATCATGTACCCGGAAGTAGCTGGTTGGGACCTTATGATGACTTTAATGCCACTCCTGTAAATGGCGGATTGTCATATCAGTATTTGAATGGCTCAAGTCCTAATAAGATAGTGATTGCAGAAGACCTGTATCCGACATCTTTGGAGGATGCATTCTATGAAATGACCGATCTTGACACGATAGAAGGTCTAAATAAGGTCCATACAGCCGGTATTACCAGCATGAGTCATATGTTCTATTGGTGTGAATTGCTTGACGGAACTCTTGATTTGAGTTCATTTGATACATCAAGCGTAACAGATATGACGGGCATGTTCGATCATTGCGGTAATGTGGATGCCATTGTCGTTTCCAATTTATTCGTGGTTAGTCAGGTTACAGACAGTACTGATATGTTCTATAGTTGCTACGACCTTGTAGGTGGCGCCGGTACGGCTACAGGTAACAGTAGTGATTACTTTAACATTACATCTAATTCCGATAAAACATATGCCCGTATCGATGGAGGAACGTCTAATCCCGGATACTTTACCGCGGCAAGTTCTTCATCAACTTCGTCAATCTACTGGGCAGTAACAGGAACAGCAGGTAATCAGACTCTGACCTTCTATAACACTGCAGGAACAGGCCGAACTGCAATTGCCGCAGATGCTTCCTTTGACTATGGCAATACGGAACTTAAACCTTGGGAACAGAATAGCGAGACAATAGATCATATCGCTTTTGCACAGGAAATCAGACCTACATCTTTGGAGGGGTGGTTTGCCAATATGTCCGGGCTGGCAAGTAGTTTGGATATTACGGGTATTTCAAACCTTAACACATCCGGGGTTACGAGTATGGCCGGTATGTTCTTCGGCTGTATAAATCTGACGAGTCTTAACTTAAGTTCGTTTGATACATCAAGCGTTACAACTATGGAGGAGATGTTTAACGATTGTGAATCATTACAGACACTGAATATCAGCGGCTTTGATACTTCGAGTGTTGATCATATGGATTATATGTTCGATGGTTGTGAAGCACTTACGGAGATTGATCTGAGCAGTTTTGATACGTCGAGTGTATATGATATGTATGGAATGTTCTACGGATGTAGTGAACTGACCACTATCTATGCCACAAGCTCATTTGTGACTTCAAGTCTTTCGTCAGGTCGTGGCGATGCGATGTTTACAGGGTGTACGAATCTTCGTGGAGGAAATGGCACAGCTTACAGCGGTTCTCGTGTAAATCAGACATATGCAAGAATTGATGCTACGGGAACTCCGGGATACTTTACCCTTAGTGGAAGCAGTGGCGGATCCGGTACAGCAAGTATAGACGGTACCGCGTGGTCTGCATTTGATTTTACAGGGGCAACGACTTTTGAAAAAGCATCTTCATATACCAGTGGAGGGACAGAAATACAGACCTCTAGTTCTACGAGCCCTGTTTATCTCTGGAAAACAGGAACTGATGCATATTGGTACAGTGATGCAACTACGACTAAACTTCCGGAAGATTGCAGTCATTTGTTTAGTGGAAGTGAATTTACTGATATTGATTTGAACGGACTCGATTCATCGGAAGTGACTAATATGGCATATATGTTCTCCGGTTGTTCTGATCTTAATTCTGTTGACTTTACGGGAATAGATACATCATCGGTTGAGCGAATGGATAATATGTTTGATGGATGTTCGTCGTTGGAGACTGTTGACCTTAGTGGATTTGACTTTAGCGGCCTAGGAACTTCCGTTGGAGCACAACAGATGTTCATGGATTGTTCTCAGTTGACAACAATCTATGTGAGTGCGGGCACGGATCTGACAGGATGCAATGTCGGAGAAAGCATGTTTGATGGAAGTGGATTTATCTATGGTCAAAACGGAACATCAAATTATGTACTTTGGCAGTCAGATAGCAGTTGCAATATAGATTATGCCAGCGGATCGCTTGCTCGAGTCGATTCGGCTGTTTGGGTTCAGAAGTATGATGGTAAGTATCATCTTCAGAGTGGTAGCCCGGGATATTTCTCAGTCAGAGGAGCAACTTCACCTGCGGCAAACTATGAAGTTTTGGTCAACGCTGCAACGAACGGAACTGTTGAATCGGATAAAACATATTCGACATCGGGTGGCACTGTCACTCTAACCATTACCCCGGATCCTAACTGTGAGATATCAAGCGTAACTGTGCAGAAAGCAGATAATACTACAGTTACAGTTGATAATAACGGAGGTACATATTCGTTTACCATGCCTTCAGCAGCAGTATCTGTAACAGTGGAATTTGTGGCACAATAAATATGGTGGGAGATGGCAAGATTCGCTGATTGACGCGATATACGAGGTGTGATATCATAATAACGTAAAGATGCTACCGATAGACGGTTAGCCTTTATACTCGATACAAAAAGAGCAACCGAGTATGCGACTACTGGCGGTTGCTCTTTTGTTTTCTGTTCTTACACAAATCCCACACCAGTTGGATCAGTGCAATTAATGCACTGACTACAGATGCGAGTGCGCCAATAACATCAAACAATGTGCATTGAAGCCTCCATCTTCTTTACTTTCCTCATAGGCATCACCTCCAAAATGCGAGGATGTACCGTATGATTACTCATACGTCTGAAAAAGGCTAACCGCCTACCGTGTATGGTAGCACCCATATATATTATAGCAAACATATGTTTGAATATCAATGGTCGTATAGACAAATATTTAGAGTAGAAATTGTGCAGTATTGTGATATAGACATGATTGGAGAGGTTGTATGAATGCGAAGAATAAACACAATATAATCATAGCCGTGTGTGGCAGTCTGTTCTTTGTACTCCTTGTATATGCGGGGGTGCTTGGAAGACTGGATAAATGGCTGCAGGATAAGCTCTATCAGCAGCCCAGGGCACTGTCGGGAGATATCGTTGTAATCGGTATTGATGAAAGGGCTCTTGAAGAGATAGGAGAGTACAACAGCTGGGACCGCAATGTAATGGCGCAGGCGCTGGAAGCACTTAATGCTGATCCTGATAGTAAGCCTGCGGTCGTGGGAATAGATACACTGTATTCGGGTCAGACAGATCCTGATGCTGATGCGCATCTGGCTAGGGCTGCTGCAGACCTTGGTAATGTGGTAACGGCCACAAGTGCCGTTATGGGTACGCAGTATATAGATACGGATGACGGCGGAATGGCCATAGATACATATGCGGTCCTTGACTATGAGGAGCCGTATGAAGAACTCAAAGCCGCAGTTGATACGGGTCATATCAACGCCATGTATGATATGGATGGTATCATGCGTCACGCGCTTCTTTATATAGAGCCTGACGGTGAGAAGGTATACTCGATGGCTTATATTATTGCCTCCAAGTACCTTAAGTCTATGGGAGAGGAAGTGATCACTCCGCCGGTCAATAAGAGAGGCCAGTTCTATGTGGATTATTCAGCTGTTCCGGGAGATTTCTATGATGAAGTGTCTGTGGCTGATCTTATAGCAGGAGAGGTTCCGGCAGATTATTATGCGAATAAGATCGTGCTTATAGGTCCGTATGCAGCGGGACTTCAGGATGCGTATTTTACCCCCATAGAGCGCGCGGGACAGATGTATGGTGTAGAATTCCAGGCCAATGTGATCACGCAGATGATAGAGGGCAATTATAAGAAGGAAGCATCGGATACGGTACAGATCCTTATACTGTTTGCTGTCTGCGTAGCGGTGTCTTTACTCTTTACACATATAAAGGTAGTATGGTCATCGATCCTAACCGCAGTTACGGTCGTGCTTACCCTTATCGCTTCTGTCGTGGCATATGGCAGAGGGCTTATACTCCATCCTTTATGGATTCCTGTTGGAGTGGTTTTATTCTACCTGATAGCCATAGCCATGCATTATTTGCAGGCAGCGCTCGAACGGCAGGAGATCACACGCACATTCAAGCGTTACGTGGCACCGGAGATTGTGCAGGAGATACTTAAGGAAGGCACCGAGAATCTGGGACTTGGCGGTAAGACATGTGATATAGCCGTGCTTTTTGTGGATGTAAGAGGATTCACCACAATGTCGGAAAGTCTTGCGCCTGAGAAGGTGGTGGCAATACTTAATAAGTACTTAACCATGGCAAGCGATGCGGTGGAAGCTCATAAGGGTACGCTTGATAAATTCGTCGGTGATGCCATGATGGCATTCTGGGGAGCGCCTCTGCCTCAGGAGGATGCGGTATATAATGCGATCCTTACGGCGAAGGATATAGTAGACGGAGCTGCAAGAGTATCGGAAGAGCTTAAGGAAGAGATGGGCCAGGAACTGCGTGTAGGCGTGGGCGTACACTTCGGCCCGGCTGTCGTAGGCAATATGGGAGCCGAGAAGCATATGGATTATACGGCCATAGGTGATACCGTCAATACCGCAGCACGTCTTGAGGCTAATGCACCGGGCGGCCAGGTATATATAAGCCGTGCGGTATGCGATGTATTGGAGGGCAGGATCACATATACAAGCCTCGGTGATACGATCAGGCTCAAGGGAAAAGCAGAGGGCTTCGAGGTCCTTAAGCTTGAATCTATATCATAAGAGGCATGGCGAACACCTCGAACACCTATTAAGATTCTTATTGTGAAAATACACAAAAACTTAATAAAAACTTTGTGAAATATTCACAATACAAAAGGACCAACCACAAGATATAGTGGTTGGTCCTTTTTGTGCGCCACAATATATTCCTTCCACCGCGGAAAAAGTCAGTAAAATCAAGGCTTTTCAAGCTCTGTGAGCCTATTTTTTTCTTGCAAGTGACCGAAATAATAACTATAATGTGGTTAAAAGTGGTTGAAAGTGGTAACTAAGTGGCACAAAGTGGTGAACACTTTGAAAGACAGGTAAAAGCCTATGTTCATGGGAGAATACAATCACACAATTGACCCCAAGGGCAGGGTGATAGTACCTGCTAAGTTCAGGGAAGCGTTAGGCGATGAATTCGTAGTTACCAAGGGACTTGACGGATGTCTGTTCGTGTATGACAAGACAGAGTGGACAGCCTTCGAAGAGAAGCTTAAGACACTGCCTATAACCAATAAGGACGCCAGAAGCTTCGTGAGATTCTTCTTGGCCGGAGCGACAACGGTTGAAGTTGATAAGCAGGGAAGAATACTTCTTCCGGCAGTCTTAAGAGAATTCGCGGAACTGATTAAGGATGTTGTACTCATAGGTGTAGCGAGCCGCGTCGAGATCTGGAGTAAAGAGCGCTGGGACGGCACCGCGAACTTTGATGATATGGAAGATATCGCCGAGCACATGGCGGAATTGGGACTTAGTATCTGATGAGCTTTGAACATATACCTGTATTGCTGAATGAAGTTATAGAGGGGCTTGATATTAAGCCCGACGGAATATATGCAGATGGAACGCTTGGCGGAGCAGGGCATTCTTCAGAGATACTTAAGAGGTTATCCGATAAAGGAAGACTGATAGGTATAGATCAGGATGAGGAAGCGATAAGGGCGGCCACGGACAAGATAGGTCGTGATGATCGGGTGAGTATAGTAAGAGCGAATTACGTTAAGATGCCCGAGATTTTGCAAGAGATGGGAATAGATTTGGTGGACGGAATACTCCTTGATATCGGAGTATCCTCACACCAGTTAGACACACCCGACAGAGGGTTCTCCTATAAATCAGATGCGCCTCTGGACATGCGAATGGACCGGAGGCAACGCATCAGTGCAGCGGACATAGTAAATGAATATGAAGAGAAGGAACTCTTCAGGGTGATAAGAGATTACGGTGAAGAGAAGTTCGCGCAGAACATTGCCAAGCACATTGTGGCGGCAAGAGCGGAAAAACCGATCAAGACAACATACGAACTTAATGAGATCATAAAGGCCTCGATACCGGCAAGGATGCGGCAGGACGGACACCCGTCCAAGAGAACGTATCAGGCGATAAGGATAGAGTGCAACAGGGAGCTTGAGGTATTAAAAGAATCAATAGATGCGATGATAGACGTCCTTAAGCCCGGCGGAAGACTGGCGATAATCACTTTCCACTCCTTAGAAGACAGGATAGTCAAGAACGCATTTAAGATTGCCGAGAACCCCTGCACATGCCCGCCGAACTTTCCCAAGTGCGTATGCGGCAAGGTAAGCAAGGGCAGAATAGTAGGAAGAAAGCCGGTAACGGCAACAGAAGAAGAATTAGAGGTTAACAGCAGAAGCAAGAGTGCAAAGTTAAGAGTTTTTGAAAAAGCACAGTCTTAGTCAAGGATGATTGAGAACAAGAACAAGGAAGTTGGATGCAAAAAGCATCTGAGAGGGGCATTTAAGTGAGTAACTTAAGAACAAGAAGTACAGACAATTACAGGATCACGGTCAACACCGGAAGGAACAGCTATTATGTCGAGGGCAATACCGTCCGCAGTACCGAGCCCGGCAGAAGGGAAGAGGTACAGATAAGGCGTGTCAACCATGCGGCAAGACGCAATCGTGACAGAGCAAGACACATGAATGCGGGCTATGTACTTTTTTTATCAATAGCTGTTTGCATTACGGCAATAACTCTGCTAGGATATATCAAGAGACAGAGCGAGCTTACGATAAGTGCCAAGAGGGTTACGGCACTTGAGAAGGAGCTTAACGATCTTAGACTTACCAATGATGAGAATCTTGCACGTATCAATGCTTCGGTCAATCTTGAAAGCATTAAAAAGATAGCTGTGGAAGAGCTCGGTATGACATATGCGAAGGAAGGTCAGGTAGTTGTAGTGGGAAGTGAGGGAAGTGATTATGTGAGGCAACTGCGTGAGCTCCAATGAGTTATTTTTCTATGAACAGAAGTAACAGACCATTTAATAAGAAGATGCAGGAGAAGCTGGTAGTACTATTCCTATTGGTACTGCTGGCTTTTGTCGGGTTGAGCATAAAGCTCATATCCATCACAAGGGATAACGGTGAGAGATATAAGAAGCAGGTGCTCAGTCAACAGCAGTATGAGAGTACCATTATTCCCTTTAAAAGAGGAGATATCTTAGATTCCAAGGGCAATAAGCTGGCTACCAGCGAGAAGGTCTATAATCTTATAATCGACAGTAAGATGATGCTTCGAAAGGAAGAAAGCCTTAATGCGACAATGAGCGCGTTAAATGAGTGCTTTCCGGGATTTCCGGAGGCTGATGTGAGAAGCTATGTCAGCCAGAATCCGGGAAGCCAATATTATGTGGCTCTGAAGCAGTTAAGCTATGATGAGATATCGGATTTTGTGGATATACAGAATGACAAGGCTGCTAATCCGGATGTAGCCGGAGTGTGGTTCGAGGAGGAGTATAAGAGGATATATCCCAATAATACGCTGGCTTGTGATGTCATAGGCTTTACCGGTAAGGACAATGTGGGCTCATACGGACTTGAGCAGTTCTACAACGATACGCTTAACGGTACTAACGGACGTGAGTACGGCTACTTAAGCGAGGGAGAGATGCTTGAGAGGACTGTCGTATCGCCTGTTGACGGATACAATATAGTAACCACGATAGACGGCAACATCCAGCAGATCGTGGAAAAGTATCTATATGAGTTCAATGAGCAGTATAAGAACGGAGCCAGACCCGGAGGAAACGGAGCCAATAACGTGGGCTGCATCATAATGGATGTCAATAACGGAGATGTTCTGGCAATGGGAAGCTATCCGAACTTCGACCTTAATAACCCCAGAGACACATCCGCGCTCTTAGGCTCAAGATTTGTCAATGAAAGCGGCGTCATAGAGTATGAGGCCAACTGCATCACCGAGGAGAATAAGGATGAGCTTCTGTCGGATGATGCCATTACATATCAGAATCTTAATTATCTGTGGAAAAACTTCTGCATCAGCAATACATACGAGCCGGGGTCGGTAGCCAAGCCCTTCACGGTGGCTGCAGGACTTGAATCCGGCAAGATGACGGGTAATGAGTACTATACCTGTAACGGTCAGCTACGAGTGGCAGATCATGATATCAAGTGCCATAATTACAAGATCGGCGGAGACGGTACATTGTCGGTGCAGGAGGCTATAGAGCAGTCATGTAACGTTGCCTTGATGCTTATGGGGCGTCAGATCGGCAAGACCACATATCTCGAATATCAGGAGAAATTCGGCTTTGGCTACAAGACCAATATAGATCTGTCGGGTGAATCAAGAACGGCCACTCTGGTATTCAATTCCTCCAATATGGGAGAGACGGAGCTTGCGACCTCTACCTTCGGACAGGGATATAATGTGACGATGATACAGATGATCGCCGCATTCTCATCTCTTGTGAATGGCGGATTCTACTATGAACCGCATGTGGTTAAGAGGATCACTGCACAGGATGGCTCCACGGTGAGGAATATAAGCCCCAGAGTGCTTAAGCAGACCGTGTCGGCGGCTACAAGTGCTAAGATCATACAGTATTGTAACGGAGTTGTGCTAAACGGTACAGGTAAGACTGCGCGTCCGGCTGGCTATGCAATAGGCGGCAAGACAGGTACGGCGGAGACTGTTCCCAGAGATAAGCGTAATTACGTTCTCTCCTTCATGGGCTATGCCCCTGCGGATAATCCGCAGATAGCCATATATGTAGTGGTAGACAGACCCAACGTGGTATTTCAGGATGATGCCAAGTTCGCTACAAGGATAGTCAGGAGTATACTTACGGAGGTCCTTCCCTATATGAATATCTATATGACGGAGGAATTGTCGGATAAGGAACGTGAAGAGCTTGAGAATCTGGATATAACCATCAAGTCATCCAATTTGTCGGATGAAGAGACGGAAGAAGAGGGCGAAAGTGCCGATAATGAAGAAGATGAGAGCATAGTGGATGCCAATGGCGGAGATATCACCTCATCAACCTCGCCTACTGCGGAAGAGATGCAGTCGGATGATGTGCTTACGGCACCGCTGACCGGAACGGTGCTCAATACCCAGACAGGTGAGCCTGTGGTGGAGGATAAGGAAGATGGCCCGCAATAGTATAAGCAGAAGTAAAGGCTACGTAGATTACACTTTAATATTCATCATATTGCTGTTACTGGGCTTTGGCCTGATAATGGTCTATTCCACGAGCTCATATTCGGCATCCATGTCCTCGACACTTCACAATAACCCTGCGTTCTATCTGAATAAGCAGGCTTTCGCTACGGTATTCGGGCTAGTTGCAATGGCAGTGGTTGCCATGATACCCTATCAGTTCTGGAGAAGGTTCGCGGGTATGGGATATGCTGTATCGGCATTCCTTATCATACTTGTCCTGACACCCTTGGGGTATGAGGCTAACGGTGCAAGAAGGTGGCTTAAGATCGGAATATCGGTTCAGCCGGCTGAGATCGCCAAGCTTGCCATGATACTTTTTCTTGCAAGTCTTGTGTGCAGGCTCGGTAATGACATCCGTACAAGGAACGGATTTTTGCTTGTGCTTTTCTCGCCAGCGCCCATATGCCTTATGGTGTGGCGTATAACCGATAACCTAAGCTCGGCCATCATCATATTCATGATCGGATATATCATGCTTTTTGTGGCCAGTCCGGAGTACAAGCGATTCCTTATAATCACGGTCGCCGCTATAGCTTTTGCGGCCTTGGTGGTGCTTGTTGTCGTGCATATGGCTGATGCCGGCACATTCGGATACAGAGGTCAGAGAATTCGTACATGGATAGATCCGGAGGCTGATGCATCCGGTGGCGGCTTCCAGACCTTACAGGCCTTGTATGCCATAGGTTCAGGCGGTATATTCGGCAAGGGGATCGGGCAGAGCACACAGAAGCTTGGCTTTCTGCCTGAGGCTCAGAATGATATGATATTCTCCGTTATATGTGAGGAACTCGGGCTCTTCGGCGGAATATGTATCATCGTGCTTTTCCTGCTGCTGCTTTGGAGGCTTATGATCATTGCAAGTAATGCCAGAGATGAATTCGGCGGTCTGCTCGTAGTGGGCGTAATGGGTCACATAGCCATACAGGTCATACTTAATGTTGCGGTGGTAACGAACGTGATACCCAATACCGGTATCTCGCTCCCGTTCATAAGCTACGGAGGCTCTTCCGTCATGTTCCTCTTGATCGAACTGGGACTTGTGTTCTCTGTGGCAAGATCTATTGATTTTGCAGAGGATTAAGCCATGGCGGGTAAGAAGGTAGTTAAGAAAAAGCCGGTCAAAAGCGGTAAAAAGCCCAAGACCGATAAGACGATAAAAAACGGTGAAAAGCTAAAAACCGATAAGACGATAAAAAACGGTGAAAAGCTAAAAACCGATAAGGCGATAAAAAACGGCAAAAAAATAAAGACGGACAAGGCAGTAAAAAAAGGCAAAAAGTCCGAGACCATTAAGGCTGTTGAACGCAAACAAAGGCTTGAGGATACGCTGCCCATGGGTAATACCTTAAGTCAGCTTACATCCGAGCTTCCTATACTCGGAAAAAGCCTTGACGGTCCTGATCTCAGACCATGGAAAAAGGTCAAAATCCCTAAGCCCCAACTTGATATTAAGGGCAAGAGATTGCTTATCATCCTCTCATTACTCCTTATTACGGTAATCGTGACGGTAATGGTCATACTTCATGCTTTCAAGGTGGATACCGTTACGATTGAAGGCAATACACATTACAGCAATGAGGAGATATACGATATCGTTATGGGAGACAGATTCGGTGACAATTCTCTGTATCTGTCCATGAAGTATAAGAACAGAGATATCGAGGGCATCCCCTTTATTCAGACCATGAACGTGAATATAGTCAATCCGCACACGATAAAGATCACCGTGTATGAGAAGGCTATGGCGGGATTTGTGGAGTATATGGGGCGATACTTCTATTTTGATAAGGACGGAACCGTGATTGAGTCATCGGATGTTAAGACCAAGGGCATTCCGCAGGTGCTTGGACTTACCTTCGATCATATCGTACTCTATGAGAAGCTTCCGGTAGAAAGCAAAGAGATATTCGGGAATATCCTTGAGATGACACAGCTTCTCAATAAATACGATATTGAGATGGATAAGATATACTTTGACAAGAATTACAATATGACACTCTACTTCGGACAGGCCAGGATCAAGGTGGGTGATTTCACCAATATAGACGAGAAGATTATAAGACTTAAGGACATACTGCCGGAGCTTGCGGATAAAAAGGGCGTTCTCAGACTTGATAATTACTCAGGAGATAACGGAATCATCACATTTGAGGTGGACAGTTAGGGACTTGAACGTGATCGAGGGTTACATAAGTCGGTAAAATCGGACTTTTTTAATAAGAATAGTAAAAAAACATTGCGCAAACAGAAAAAAAATTATATGATATTCAAGTATGATATTATTGAATGGACTATGATATATCGTTCGATATAGATTAAGGAGGAGGTTAGTCCTTTGTTGGAGATAAGAAATAGCGAAGCATTAAGCGGAGCTAAGATTTTGGTGGTTGGTGTCGGCGGCGCCGGCAACAATGCTGTCAACAGAATGATAGAGGAAGAGATCACGGGGGTAGATTTCTTAGGAGTCAATACAGATAAGCAGTGGCTATCCAATTGCAAGGCCACTACTATCCAGATAGGCGAGAAGCTGACCAAGGGTCTCGGAGCCGGAGCAAGACCGGAGATCGGTGAGAAGGCTGCGGAAGAGAGCTATGATGAGCTGCAGCAGGCAATAAGGACATATAACATGGTGTTCGTTACATGCGGAATGGGTGGCGGAACCGGTACAGGTGCAGCTCCCGTTATTGCCAAGATTGCTAAGGATATGGGTATACTGACTGTTGGTGTTGTGACCAAGCCGTTCCATTTCGAGGCCAAGACACGTATGAATAACGCCATAGGCGGTATCGAGAAGCTTAAGGAGAACGTAGATACTCTTATTGTGATCCCCAATCAGAAGATACTTGAGATCGTTGACAGACGCACTACGATGCCGGAGGCCTTCAAGCGTGCTGATGAGGTACTTCAGCAGGCGGTCAGAGGTATCACGGACCTTATCAATGTTCCTTCTCTTATCAATCTTGACTTTGCCGATATACAGACAGTAATGAGAGGCAAGGGGGTAGCTCACATCGGTATAGGTGTCGGCAAGGGAGATGACAAAGCCAAGGAAGCTATCGTAGCGGCGGTTGAGTCACCTTTGCTTGAGACTACGATTAAGGGAGCGACGGATGTCATCATGAACATCACGGGTGACATCAGTGTATTTGATGCAGATGATGCTGCAAGCTATGTTGAGGAGATAACCGGAGAGGATATCAACCTTATCTTCGGTGCGATGTATGACGAGACAGAGGCTGACAGCTGTAAGATAACAGTTATAGCAACAGGTCTTGATGAGGTCAAGACTAATGTGACCATAGGCAACAGAGCCGGACTTACCAGCAGACCCGCTATGGGTACAAGACCCACGGTTGCGGGCTCAACACCCTTAAGCAGACCTCTTACCGCGGGAACTGACAGTGTTACGGCAAGATCGGGGGTATCTTCGCCGATAGGTATGGGGGCTCAGAGGACAACAGCCGCTCCTTCACAGCCTGTTGCCCGTAACTTCGGACAGAAGCCTACGGATATCAAGAGTAAGATAGAAGAGAATCAGTTGCAGATACCTTCATTCCTTACCAAGAAGTAAGCTTTTAAGACGGGAAGAAAAAGAACGTATAATGATCACGGGAGTGTTTATTCTCCCGTGATTTTTTGTTAAAATATATATAACTGCAAAATGAATTGGAAGGTTGCATATTCCTTCGGATTGGAGATGATCTATGAAATTATCATTTAGTGAAAAAGCCTCCTACGGACTGGCGGCGGTTGGAAAAGATATGGTATACATGCTCTCTGCCAGCTATATCCTGTACTATTATCAGGATATACTCGGAGTAAGTGCTTTAGCTATGGGTATCATACTCATGGCGGCAAGGGTATTTGACGCGTTCAATGATCCCATTATGGGTATAGTGGTCGCCAAGACCAAGACCAGATACGGACGCTTCAGACCTTGGCTTTTCATAGGTACGGTCTTAAATGCGGTGATACTCTATATCATGTTCGCGGCACCTCCAGCGCTTGACGGCAAGGGGCTTGTGGCTTATGCGGCTGTCATATATATTCTGTGGGGTGTGACTTACACAATGATGGATATTCCCTTCTGGTCAATGATACCGGCCTTTACGGAGAGCGGTAAGGAGAGGGAGAATCTCTCGACTCTCGGAAGAAGCTGCGCAGGAGTCGGTTCTGCCCTTATAACCATAATCACGGTTAAGTGTGTTGAGATACTGGGAAGGGGAAGCGAGAGAGAGGGCTTTAAGAACTTCGCACTTATAATTGCCATACTTTTTATTGTATTCGAGGTCATAGCATGCGTAGTCATCAAGGAGAAATCAACCGTTGATGTGGATTCGCCTTCTGTGGGTGAGATGTTCAAAAGCCTCATACAGAATGATCAGGCGATGGCAATAGTCATAGCGATAGTGCTGATCAATGCATCTCTCTACATAACCTCCAATCTGTTGATATACTTCTTCAAGTATGATATAGGCGGGAAGAGCTGGACCAATGACTATACGCTTTTCAATACCTTTGGCGGCGGTATGCAGATACTTTCTATGATGATATTTTTCCCGTTATTTCGGAGGTTCATGTCAGCCATAAAGGTATTCTATGTAAGCTTTGTGATGGCTATAGCCGGATATGCACTGCTTCTTGTTCAGATGATAATAGGGGTTAAGAGCGTGTATCTGTATTTTATTCCTGCCTTCTTCGTATTCATGGCATTCGGAATGCTTACCGTGCTTACTACGGTATTCCTTGCCAATACGGTTGATTACGGCGAACTTAAGAATAACAGAAGAGATGAGTCCGTCATTTTTTCCATGCAGACCTTTGTAGTGAAGCTTGCAAGCGGAGTGTCGGCATTCATCGCATCCCTTTGCCTGCAGATATTCAATATCAGTGAAAATACGGATACTGTAGTATCGGAGGTTGAGCCTGCATCTTCCATAATGGGACTTCGTATGACCATGACCGTACTTCCGATAATCGGACTGCTTGTTGCGATCTTCATATTTGCCAAAAGGTATATCCTGACGGATGAGAAGCTTACAGAGATAGCGCAAGAGCTTAAGGCAAGACATAACCAATAAGAAACGGAGAATCAGGATGAGAGAATATATATGTGACAACTGGCAATTTGTTAAGGAATTCGATGAAGCTTTGCTTAAAGCCGATTATAACGGTAAGGCAGAGGCAGTCCGTATACCTCACAATGTGGCAGATATGCCCTATAACTGCTTTGATGAGAGCATATACCAGATGGTGAGCGGCTACCGGAGGATACTTAAGATAGACAGACAGTTTATGGGGAAGGTCATTCTTCTTACCTTTGATGCTGTGGGACATGATGCGGTCGTGTATCTTAACGGAGAAGAGGTTGGGGCACATCACACGGGATATACGGCTTTTACCATAGACATATCCGATAAGGTAAGGTTCGGAGAGGATAATGTGCTGGCGGTTAAGGTAGACAGCAGAGAGAGTCTTAATACGCCACCCTTCGGTTATGTAATCGATTATATGACATATGGCGGTATATACCGTGATGTGTATATTGATATCAGGGAACCCATATATATATCCGACATATATGTACACCCTGAGCTAAGCTTTGACGGCGGGCACGTAAGTGCTAAGGTGGTATCGGATATCACGGCAGTCAATAAGACTGCGGCTTCGGATGCGCTTAAGGGAGTGAGTGTCAGACAGACTCTTAAGGACAGGAAGACAGGTGAGATAAGAAGGCTTGGTGAGATAGAGTTAAGCAAGGGTAATGTGGTACGCTTCGATGCGGGAGATATCAATCTCTGGAGTCCGGAGGAGCCCTATATGTATGAGGTTACGACGACCTTACTTAAGGACGGCAGGGATCTTGACAGTGTTGTCACACCTACAGGCTTCAGGACGGTGGAGTTCAAAGGCGACGGCTTCTATCTAAACGGCAAGAAGTACTTGTTCAGAGGACTTAACAGACATCAGGCATATCCTTATGTGGGATATGCGATGCCAAAGTCAATGCAGGTGATGGATGCAAGGGTATTAAAGTATGAGCTTGGACTCAATGCGGTCAGGACATCACATTATCCGGATTCACATTATTTCGTTGATGCCTGTGATGAGATAGGTCTGCTTGTGTTCACCGAGATGCCGGGCTGGCAGCATAT
>DGII01000154.1 GCA_002393095.1 Lachnospiraceae bacterium UBA3826
ACTTCTTATTCGGGCGGAATAATCACACACCACAGTGTTAGCAAAAGGCCGCCGCCGGCATATATGTGCCGGTGGCGACCTTTTGTATTACTTCGCAGAATGTGTTATACGCTTTATGAATTATCGATGATGCCGTCAAGATCATCCATGTCGGTACCGATATTCTGCATATTGACTGTGCGGCGACGAAGCCTTGCCTGCTCGGATGCCTTGATGATAAAGTCCTTGATCTCCGTAGACTGGCGTATGTTCTTAAGTACAAGCTGCTTGTCGGTGGTATCACCGGTATAGCAGGTGACCGTACCTATGCCGAACATCCTCTGCGTGAGGCTTCTGGTCAGTCTTGCGTCCTGAATTTTATACATATAGCAATCGTTCTCTTCTGTCTTGAAGAAACCACTGTCCACTGTCAGAAGGTCGTCTCCGATGTTGTATACCGTGAATGTCCATGGCAGACCTAAGAATCCCCATCTTTTTCTTGCACGGTATTTTACTGCTTCCTTATCCATACTGTTCTCCATTCCGTGTGAAAAATGATACCGTTCATTTCCACACTATTCCCTTTCCGTAGATAATCATTGAATAAACTAATTCTTTATGGTATCATACCACCGATGAATTAAAGTGGCAATACTTTGCCCGGAATGGAAGAATGATATGGACATTTTGGTTTTGGCAGGCGGGATAAGCACAGAGAGAGACGTATCTTTTGTAACGGGAAGATGCGTATATGAGGCACTTAAGCGTAACGGACACAGAGTGGTGCTTGCGGATGCATATATGGGGCTGGCTGATGAATACATGGATATGACGGAGGAACAGCTTTTTGCAGCCGATACGGACTGGGCGGCTCATATAGGCGATATAGCGGAATCTGCGCCGGATATAGAGAGCATTAAGGCTATGAGATCGCCTGATTATCAAGGCTTTCTGGGGCCCCGCATCCTTGAACTGTGCAGATATTGTGATGTGGTATTCCTCGGACTTCATGGCGAGAACGGTGAAAACGGCAAGCTTCAGGCATATCTTGACCTTGAGGGTATCACATACACCGGAACGGACTATCTAAGCTCAGCTATATGTATGAATAAGGCTACAAGCAAGGAATTGCTTGCGTATAACGGTATTCCGGTACCTAAGGGACGGATACTGCATAAGGGAGAGGATGGCGCTAA
The DNA here is from genome assembly GCA_002393095.1 of Lachnospiraceae bacterium UBA3826. Classification (GTDB taxonomy): domain Bacteria; phylum Bacillota; class Clostridia; order Lachnospirales; family Lachnospiraceae; genus Colinaster. The sequence continues at coordinate 1,176 of DGII01000154.1, forward strand.
TACAAGCGGCTATCCATGTGTGGTGAAGGTGTGCAGCGGTGGCTCAAGCGTGGGTGTATTCCTCTGCCATAATGAGGATGAGTATGCCGATGCACTTAAGCAAGCTTTCACATTGGATGATAATGTCATAGTGGAACAGTATATCAAGGGAAGAGAATTCTCGGTGTGTGTTACGGACTGGGAGGGAACCCCTAAGGCCATGCCTGTCATAGAGATAGCGCCCAAGGAGGAATTCTACGATTATAAGAGTAAGTATCAGGCAGGGAAGACTGTGGAGACATGTCCTGCCGGGCTTCCTGATAATAAGACCAGGGAAATGATGACTCTGGCTGAGAGAGGATATACGGCACTTAAGCTGCATTCGTATGCGAGACTTGACTTCCTTATGAGTGAGAATGACGGAAGCCTGTACTGCCTTGAGGCCAATACACTGCCGGGTATGACACCTACGTCCCTTATTCCGCAGGAAGCAAGGGCAATGGGAATTGATTATGATGAGTTGTGCGGTATGATAGTGAATGCCGCCCTGAAGAGATGAGCATAATGGAATCGGCAGAGAAGATCGGTATGAAGAATATGACATTGAAGGCTCTGGCTGCTGCCTGTGAGGGAGAACTGCATTATGCCGGTGATAATGAGATCCAAGAGCTTGAAGCTACGTCGGTTGTGATAGATTCAAGGAAGGTGACCGAAGGCGGGATATTCATAGCTACCGTAGGTGAGAGAGTAGACGGTCATTCTTTCATAGAGCAGGTCTTTGAAAAGGGTGCTTTAGGTGTGATATGCGAGAAGCTTCCGGATGAGCCATACGGTCCGTGCATACTGGTTAAGGATTCCTTCAAGGCACTTAAGGATGTTGCGGCTTATTACAGGAAGCAGCTTAAGTGTACAGTGATAGGTATCACGGGAAGCGTAGGTAAGACCAGTACCAAGGAATTCATTGCCACGGTTCTGTCAGAGAAGTATAAGGTCTGTAAGACCATAGGCAATTTTAATAATGAGGTGGGAATGCCTCTTACCATACTCAGTGCAAGAGAAGAGGATGAAGTGCTTGTACTTGAGATGGGTATCAATCATTTCGGAGAGATGGAGAGGATGACTGCCATAGCAGAACCGGACATGGCAGTGATAACCAATATCGCCAATTGCCATCTGGAATTTTTAGGTGACAGGGACGGAGTGCTTAAGGCTAAGACTGCCATATTCACGGGGATGAAGGATGGAAGCAGGGTATTCCTTAATGCGGATGATGATAAGCTTGCAACCGTGAACAAAGCCTGCGGTGTCAGACCCGTATTCTACGGGATCAATAAAAGACAGACAGAATCCTATTATATAAGCGAATATATGACCAAGGGACTTATGGGAACGGATGCCATGATCATAAGCCGTGTAACCGGTGAGAATATCCCTGTAAGCATCCGGCTGCCCGGCGAACACATGCTGTACAATGCACTGGCTGCTACTGCTGTAGGTGAGGCTATGGGAATGTCCGGAGCTGCCATTGCATCCGGTATAGGCAGGGTTGCTGCCACGGCAGGCAGAGGTAATATAATAGCCGGCAAGAGCTATACGATTATAGATGACTGCTACAATGCCAATCCTTCAGCCATGAGGTCGGCACTTAAGCTGCTTGGGCTTGCCGATACGAGGAAGGTGGCTATACTCGGAGACATGTTCGAGCTTGGTGAAGGAGCTTCAGAGCTTCACAGAGAAGTGGGAGAGACTGCGGCCAGAAGTGACGCGGATGTCATAATATGTGTGGGTGAATTATCTAAAGCCATGTATGAGGGTGCCCGTGCAGGCTTAAGGGACGTATCAGTGGTGCTTGCTCCTGATATAACCGAAAGCCATGGCGGCTCTGATGCCGACAGTGATAAGATATATGAGGGAGCAAGGCTTATATATTTTAAGGACAAGGAAGGACTAAAAAGGGGCTTGAAGCATATACTGCACGGGGGTGACTCTGTGCTTATAAAGGCATCACACGGAATGGGCTTTACCGAGATAGTGGATATACTAAAGGAAGAGTAACAGAATACAATAACAGTATTATAATATACAGTGGTCAGTGATCACGGAGAGAGGTGGTATATTGGATAAGACCAGAGTAAGACCGATCAGACATCTTATGAACCCGCTTGATTTCACGGTAGATGAGCTGGAGAAGCTTTTTGATCTGGCCGGAGATATTGAGAGAGAGCCGGCAAAATACGCCAAGGTATGTGAGGGCAAAAAGCTTGCAACATGCTTCTATGAACCAAGTACAAGGACGAGGCTTTCCTTCGAGGCGGCTATGCTTAACTTAGGCGGTGAGGTTCTTGGCTTCTCGGAAGCAAGCAGTTCGTCCGCGGCTAAGGGAGAGAGCGTATCGGATACCATAAGAGTGATATCCTGCTATGCCGATATATGTGCCATGAGACATCCCAAGGAGGGAGCGGCGTATGTGGCGGCATCCAAGTCGTTGATACCTGTTATCAATGCCGGTGACGGAGGTCATCAGCATCCCACCCAGACACTTACAGACCTTTTGACCATAAGGAGCTTAAGGGGAAGCTTAAGCGGCTTTACCATAGGACTGTGCGGTGATCTTAAGTTCGGAAGGACGGTGCATTCCCTTATCAATGCTCTTACAAGATACAGTGATGTGAGATTCATATTCATATCTCCTGAGGAGCTTAAGGTTCCCGATTATATAACCGACATGCTTGATGAGAAGGGCATAGGGTATGAAGAGGTCATAAGTCTTGAGGATGTCATAGACAAACTTGATATTCTGTATATGACAAGAGTTCAGAGAGAGCGCTTCTTCAATGAGGAGGATTACGTGAGGCTGAAGGACTTCTATATACTTACAAAGGATAAGCTTGATAAGGCCAAGTCCGATATGATGGTTTTACACCCCTTGCCCCGTGTTAATGAGATATCGGTGGAGATAGATGACGATCCGAGAGCGGCATATTTTAAGCAGGCACAGTACGGAGTGTATGTAAGGATGGCACTTATACTTACATTGCTTGGCATGGAGCCGGTATAGATTATAAGGATTAGCGGAGAGAGAACATATGTTGAATGTAGGTAAGATAGAAGAAGGATTCGTGCTTGATCATATCAAGGCGGGACAGTCGTTGTCCATATATCATCACTTACAGCTTGATAAGATGGATCATACTGTGGCCATAATCAAGAATGCCAAGTCCGAGAAGATGGGCAAGAAGGACATACTTAAGGTAGAGTGCAATATCGAAGAACTCAATCTGGATGTGCTGGCTGTAATAGATAAGAATATAACCGTCAATGTGATCAAGGACGGAGAGATAGTTAGTAAAAAGGAACTCACACTGCCTAAGGAGATCAAGCACATCTTCAAGTGCAAGAATCCCAGATGCATAACATCCATAGAGCAGGAGCTTCCGCACATATTCTTCCTTGCGGATGAGAAGGAGGGAGTATATCGATGCAGATATTGTGAGGAGAAGTTCGATAAGAGAAGACTGGTGCAGTAATGCATATGACAAAATCTAAGAAAAGATGGGAGAATTAAGATGAAGAAAAAGAAAAGCACAGCGGTCATAGCTTGTCTGGTGTTCGTTGCCATGATCGCACTGATACTTGTTGTGAATGCTACAGGCAACGGGAATTTCACAGGAACCTTCTGGGCACTTGTGCCGCCGCTTGTGGCGATAGCACTTGCGCTTATCACCAAGGAAGCGTATTCGTCGCTTTTCATGGGAGTGGTGCTCGGAGCCTTAATGGCAGGCGGATGTTCCTTCTTCGGTACTGTAGACATGGTGACGGTAGACGGACTTAGCACATCGGTAGCCGACAATGCGGGAATACTCATATTCCTTGTTATCCTCGGAACCATAGTAGCACTCGTGAATAAATCGGGTGCATCGAGGGCCTTCGGCAAGTGGGCCGAGACCCATATCAAGACCAAGACCGGTGCGGCACTTGCCACATTCCTGCTTGGTGTACTCATATTCATAGATGATTACTTCAACTGTCTTACCGTAGGCTCTGTTATGGCACCCGTTACGGACTCGAAGAAGATAAGCAGGGTCAAGCTGGCTTACCTTATCGATGCGACAGCGGCACCCGTATGTATGATAGCACCCATATCATCATGGGCAGCAGCGGTATCGGGATGTGTGGAGAGTGAGAAATATTCCGGAATAGAGCTTTTCATAAGAGCCATACCGTATAATTTCTATTCTATCTTTACGCTGGTATTCATAATAGTACTGTCTGTCCTTAACTTCGACTACGGTAAGATGAGAAAGTTCGAGTTAAGAGCGGAAAATGGCGGTGATCTGGGAGCACTTAAGCTGTCAGAAGAGGAAGAGAGAACTCTCAGGGTAGACGGACCGGTCAATCCCAGCAAGGGCAGGCTCATAGACCTGATAATCCCTATCCTTATTCTTATCGCATTCTGTGTATGGGGGCTTCTCTATAATGGATATCAGGCTATAGGTGAGGGTTCATTCATAGATGCCTTCTCGGAGACAGATGCCTATGTAGGTCTTCCCTGGGGAAGCATAATAGCGCTTATAGTAATAATCATATATATGGTGGCACGAAAGGTCATGACCTTCGAGGAGGCTATGGAGTGTCTTCCCAAGGGCTTCATAGCAATGGTGCCTGCCATAACTATCCTTACGCTTGCAACATCCCTTAAGAGCATGACCAATGCTCTTGATGCATCGGGATTCGTCGGTGCGGCCATGGCTAATGCACAGGGGCTACAGTGGCTACTTCCTGCCATAGTATTCGTGGTGGCATGTGTTGTATCTTTCGCAACGGGTACCTCATGGGGAACCTTCGGTATACTGATACCTATAGTATCTGCCATATTCCCGGAGACAAGCAGTCTCTTCTTCGTGGGTATCTCAGCCTGCCTTGCAGGTGCGGTATGCGGAGATCACTGCTCGCCCATATCGGATACGACCATCATGTCATCTGCAGGCGCTCACTGCAACCACATCAATCATGTGGAGACACAGCTTCCTTATGCGATGACGGTAGCATGCATATCATTCGTATGTTATCTGCTTGCGGGAGTATTGAATAAGGCAGGTGTAACATGGATATCTATCCCTGTGGGAGTTGTACTTGTAGTAGCAGTCCTTATCTATATGAAGAAAAGGACGGTCAAGGCTGCAGACTGAGCCTGCTTATGCCGTTACTGCAGGTATATGGATCGGGCACTTGCATGGGCTTAGCAATAAGGGAATCGCCATGACATATATGCAGGCATATGAATATATAGAGGAATGTAATAAGCTTGGTAGCGTGCCGGGCCTTGACAGTATAAGAGAACTCTGCCGGCGACTTAATGATCCGCAGGATGGGCTTGAGTTCATACACATAGCAGGAACTAACGGCAAGGGCTCAACGCTTGCTTATATATCCTGCATACTTAAGGAAGCCGGACTTAAGGTGGGCAGGTATATATCTCCCACCATAAGTGAATATCTCGAACGCTTCGATATAGGCGGCAGACATATGAGTAAGGCTGACTTTGCGCGGTATGTCGAAAAGGTCAGACCTGTATGTGAGGCCATGGCAGGTGAAGGACTGCCTCATCCCACATCTTTTGAGATAGAGACGGCAATAGCCTTCAGATACTTTGCGGATAAAGGCTGCGATATAGTCCTGCTTGAATGCGGCATGGGCGGTAAAAGGGATGCGACCAACATAGTGAAGACATCTGTTATGGAGGTGTTCGCCCACATAGATATGGATCATATGCAGTATCTTGGTGATACGATAGAAGCCATAGCGACGGAGAAAGCAGGGATCATCCTTGAGGGCAGTATGGTCGTGTCAGGGATACAGTCAGAGAGTGTACACAGAGTGCTTAAGGAAGAAGCGGATAAGCGCCATGCCGGATATGTGTCCGTGGACGGGGGTGGCATAAGAGGGATCAGGCTTAATCTAAAAGGCGGAACCTTTACCATGGACGGGCGAAGGTGGCATACGCCGCTTATAGGTATACATCAGATATATAATGCAGCACTGGCTGTCAAGGCTGTGAAGGCGCTTGGAACAGTAAGAGAAGACATAGCCGGAGGGTGCACCGATGAGGTGATACAGAGAGGTCTTGATGCGACTGTATGGCCGGGAAGGCTTCAGATAGTATCGGGAAAGCCTCCGGTACTCATAGACGGGGCACATAATCCTGATGCCGCAAGGAGGCTTAAGGAATCTATAGATGTCCTGCTTAAAGGCAGAGACAGGATACTTATCATGGGCATGCTTAAGGATAAGGATATAGAGGGAGTGGCGGATATCATGTGCAGAGATGCGAGGATGATATTCACGGTAACTCCGCCTGATAATCCGAGAGCGCTTCGAAGTGTGGAGCTTGCGAAGATCGTGAATAGGTATAATCCGGCTGTCACAAGTACAGATAGTGTGGAGGAAGCATGCGAGATGGCAGGGCTGTATGCCGAACAAAATGACAACTGTGTCATAATAGCCTTTGGCTCTCTGTCATTCATGGGGAAGCTCATTGATATATACAGTGACAGAGGAAGAGGAAGGACAGTAATATAGGATCGATGCTGCGATATGCAGTGATATACAGAGTGCATGGAAGGTGGATCACATGGCAGATAAGAATAAGATCAGGGAAGCGGTGACAATGCTGCTTGAAGCGATAGGTGAAGATCCGAAGAGAGAGGGGCTTATAGAGACTCCTGACAGGATAAGCCGGATGTATGAGGAGATATTCTCAGGGCTTAATGAGGATGCACATGAGATTTTAAGCAAGCGCTTTTCGGTTGATAACAGTGAGATGGTGGTAGAGAGAGACATCACCTTCTATTCCATGTGTGAACATCATCTTCTGCCATTTTTCGGAAAAGCACATGTGGCATACGTGCCTGACGGTGAGGTCGTGGGCTTAAGCAAGCTTGCGCGGACAGTGGAGGTGTATGCCAGACGGCCGCAGATACAGGAGAGGCTTACGGCGCAGATAGCCGATGCCATCATGGAGGAACTTAAGCCTAAGGGAGTCATGGTTATGATGGAGGCTGAACATATGTGTATGACCATGAGGGGAGTGAAGAAGCCCGGAAGTACAACGGTAACGGTGGCGACCAGAGGGGACTTCATAGATAATGAGAAGCTGCAGGGTACCTTCTACGGAAGGGTTCGTAACTTCAGATTGTAATGCGAAGTATTTTGCATTATAATAGATAAAACGCGGTCAAGAAACCGCAAGTTACGCTTTTATGGCGAAAGGAGAAAGTGAGAGTATGAAAAAATTCGGTGTGAAGCACATTGTTGCTACAGGTATTGGAGCTGCGCTTTTCTTCGTACTTGGAAGATTCGTTGCTATTCCCAGTGGGGTGCCTGATACCAACATTTCCATTCAGTATGGTCTGCTTGCGTTCATTGCGGCCGTATTCGGACCTATAGCCGGCCTTCTGTCGGGCCTTATCGGACACTTCTTCATCGACTTCTCGTTTGGCTGGGGAGTATGGTGGAGCTGGGTCATCGCATCGGCATTCGTCGGATGTGTGATAGGCTTCCTTACGGTGAAGATTAATATTGAAGAAGGTGAGTTCGGAATTAACGGTATCATCCGTTTTAACATAGCTCAGGTGATAGCACATCTTGTAGGATGGGGAGCTCTGGCACCGGTACTTGATATAGTGATATATGCAGAGCCCGCGAATAAGGTGTTCATTCAGGGACTTGTGAGCGCCGGTATCAATATCATCACGACGGCTGTAGTCGGTACACTCTTATGTGTGGCATATTCAGCCGCGATACCCAAGAAGGGAAGTCTTAAGGAAGAAGAATAGTCGGACTGGTATTCGGGGCGGGAAGCGATTCCCGCCCTTTTTATCTAAGGTACAGAGACAGGTCTGACAAGAACGCGGTGAGATTATGAGTATAGGCAATGAAGCTGAATTGCTGCTTGAATTTAATGATTTCGGATTTATGTATAATGCGCAGGCAGCCCCTACGCTTTATAACATTGACCTTAAGCTGCATAGGGGAGAGAGGGTTCTGATCGCGGGGCCATCGGGATGCGGGAAGTCCACACTTATCCATTGCATCAATGGTCTAATTCCTTTCTCTTATAAGGGGCAGATGACCGGTTCGCTTAAGATCAAAGGCAGAGAGACTTCGACCTTAAGCATATTCGATATATCCAATACCGTTGGAACAGTCCTGCAGGATTCGGACGCACAGTTCGTTGGAATGACCGTGGCTGAGGATATAGCATTCGCGCCGGAGAATGACTGTGTAGGCGATCCTATGCTTCATGAGAGAGTACTTAAGGCTGCCACTATGGTAGGGATAGAGGATTACCTTAAGCATGCTCCGGGAGAGCTGTCGGGCGGACAGAAGCAGAGAGTATCCGTCGCGGGAGTCATGGTAGATGATGTGGATATACTGATATTCGATGAGCCTCTGGCTAATCTTGATCCGGCTACGGGTAAGCAGGCTATAGAGCTCATAGATGAGATGCAGGAGAAGACAGGGGCAACTGTCATAATAGTGGAACACAGACTTGAGGATGTGCTTCACCGGTATGTGGACAGAGTGATACTCATGGAGAAGGGGCGGATAATATCCGATACTCCCCCTGATGAGCTTCTTTCGGGAGAGCTGCTGTCTCAATGCGGTATCAGAGAACCGCTGTATATAACCGCTCTAAAATATGCGGGAGTTAGCATCAGCCGGGATATGAACCCGTCATCCGTAGACGGAATGATAATCGGAGATGATGCGAAGAAAAAGGTAAGAGAATGGTATTCGAAACCGGTGGAGATAACGGAGGATGCGCCGTCTGACGAACTCTTAAGCTGTGAGAGCATAAGCTTTGCTTATGATAAGGGTGAAAGGAAGGCTCTTGACGGAATAACCGTAAGGATCAATAAGGGTGAGATGACTGCCATAGTCGGCACCAATGGGGCAGGCAAGTCAACCTTTTCTAAGGTCGTATGCGGCTTTGAGACGGAGGATGAGGGGAGGATATTCCTTAACGGCAAGGATATCGCCGACAGCTCCATCAAGGAGAGAGCCGAGCATATAGGATATGTGATGCAGAATCCCAATCAGATGATATCCAAGGTATGGATATATGATGAAGTAGCTCTTGGATTACGGACAAGGGGTGTGCCTGAGGATGAGATAAGCGTAAGGGTTGAGAAAGCGCTTAAGATATGCGGACTGTGGAGGATGCGCAAGTGGCCTGTATCCGCATTAAGCTTCGGGCAGAAGAAGAGAGTGACGATAGCCTCCATACTTGTCCTGGACCCGGAGATGATAATCTTAGACGAGCCCACGGCGGGTCAGGATTACAGACACTACACCGAGATCATGGAATTCTTAAGTGAGCTTAACAGGCAGGGTATAACCGTGGTCATGGTGACACACGATATGCACCTTATGCTTGAGTATGCCAAAAGAGCGATAGTATTCTCAAAAGGAAGGATAATCGCAGATGATAAATGTCATAATATCCTTACGAATATGAGTATCATAAAGGAAGCATCGCTTAAGGAGACCTCACTCTATGGTCTTGCCCTGAAATGCGGTATAGAGGACGGCACAGGCTTTGTGAAGCATTTCATAGATTATGAGAGACACAATATAAGAGGCACAAGGAAGGAGGAGGCATATGACCAATCTGTTTAATTACATTGACAGACCTTCTCCGATACACAGGCTGACAGGTGCTACCAAATTCGTCTGTCTTATGCTCTGGAGCTTCGCTGCGATGTCCACATACGATACAAGGATGTTACTGGGGTTGACCATCATCAGTATGATACTGTTCTTAATAGGCAGGATTCATATTAAGGATGTGTCTTTTATGCTGGGATTCACTTTGGTATTCCTTGTGATCAACAGCATCGCCATATATCTCTTCTCGCCCCTGCACGGTACTAAGATATACGGAAGCTGTACATATCTGCTTGAGTATACGGGGCGGTTCGCACCGACGGCAGAGCAGCTATTCTACCACTTTAATTATGTACTTAAGTATCTGGCTACCATACCGATAGTGCTGCTTTTTGTGACTACTACCAATCCCAGTGAATTCGCGGCATCGCTTAATAAGATAGGGGTTAAGTATTCAATAGCATATGCTGTGGCCCTTGCGCTTCGTTATATCCCTGATATACAGAGACAGTATCATGAGATAAGTCAGGCGGGACAGGCAAGAGGGATAGAGATGAGCAAGAAGGCGACTCTGATAAGCAGACTTAAGTCAGCATCAGGGATACTTATACCTCTCATACTCTCAAGCATGGACAGGATAGAGGTCATAAGCAATGCTATGGAATTAAGGGGCTTTGGCAAGAAGAAAAAGAGGACATGGTACATGGGAAGACCCTTCAAGGCTGCGGATATATCGGCCATGCTGGGGTGTGTGCTTCTTGTATGTCTGTCACTGTACCTTAATCATATTAACGGTGGAAGATATTATAATCCTTTTATCTGAGCCATGCGGGAAGGATACCGGAATAAGGAGGAGTATACAGATGAAGATCGGCAACAGAGAGTTCGACATATATAATAATACATATATAATGGGCATAGTAAATGTGACACCCGATTCATTCTCGGACGGCGGAAGATTCCTGCATGACAGGGTGAGCGTGTCGGCTCATGGAGTGACGCAGGGTAAGGTGCTTGACATGGATGCTGTCCTTAGGACCTGCGGACAGATGATTAATGAGGGTGCAGATATCCTTGATATAGGCGGGGAATCCACCAGACCGGACGCTGATACGGTATCCGTTACGGAGGAGCTTGAGAGAGTGATCCCGGTAATAGAGGCGATAGGTGATAACTACGATATACCTGTAAGTGTGGATACATATAAGGCCGGGGTGGCTGAGAGGGCTGTAGAAGCAGGGGCAAGGCTTATCAACGACATCTGGGGACTTAAAGGCGATGAAGAAATGGCCGGTACAGTCTCAAGACTGCAGAAGGAATATGACGGAGTTGCTCTTTGTATCATGCATAACAGACGACCGGTGACTATGGCGGGGATCGCAACGGATACCGGCGTGCCTGTTACCAGACACGGTGAGGATACAGATTACGGATACAGACGAGCTTCTAATGCTTCGGATAATGCAGACTATAGCAGTGCAGATGAAGACCTGTTCATTGAAGATGTGAAGGATGATCTGTCTCAGAGCATAATGACGGCAGTGCAAGCGGGAACGGATGCGGGGCGGATCATAATAGACCCGGGGGTAGGCTTTGCCAAGACGTATGAACAGAATCTCTGTGTGATAAAAAGGATAGATGAGCTTGAACATATAAGGATTAAGAGAGATAATGAGTATGAGTATATCAGGCTGCCTATTCTGCTTGGATGCAGCAGAAAGTCAGTGATTGGGAAGACACTTGATCTGCCTGTTGACAGAAGGCTTAACGGGACTCTGGCGACTACGGCCTATGCTGCGTTAAAAGGTGTGAGCTTTGTCAGGGTGCATGATGTGAGGGATAATGCGGAAGTGATACGGATGCTTAAAGCGCTATATCGGTAAACTGTGGCATGATACATGAAAGGGTGCGGGAAGGAGAGGAACGGATGAACTGTAGGAAGCTGGATGAGATAAGGATAGAGGAACTTCAGATCAAGGCATATCATGGCGTATATGAGGATGAGAAGGAGAACGGACAGAACTTCTATGTGAATGCGGTTCTGTATGCAGATACAAGGAAAGCGGGCCTTACGGATGAGCTTGAAAAGTCAACGGACTATGCAAGGGTATGCTCTCTTATACGTGCGGTAATGCTTAAAGAATCCTATGACCTTATAGAGACAGCGGCAGAGAGTATAGCCAAGGAGATACTGCTTGCCTTTCCTCTGATAAGGGCGGCAGATATAGAGGTGCGTAAGCCGGAAGCCCCCGTTCCTATGGAATTTAAGTCCATATCAGTGAAGATACACAGGGCTTGGCATGATGTATATATATCATACGGCTCCAATATGGGCGACAGCGAAGGCTTCATAGATGATGCCGTGGCAGAGATAGCCGAGAATGAGCTGATAGAGATGGCAGAGGACTCCGGCAGGATAGTGACCAAGCCTTACGGAGATGTTATGCAGGATGACTTCCTTAACGGAGTGTGTCATATAAGGACGCTCATGGAGCCGGAGGAGCTCCTTAGCTACCTTCACGGACTTGAAAGCAAAGCCGGCAGGGTCAGGGATGTACATTGGGGGCCGAGGACACTGGACCTTGATATATTGATGTATGATGATCTTGTGTATGAAAGCGACGATCTTATCATACCGCATGTGGATATGGAGAATCGAGAGTTCGTATTAAAGCCCATGTGTGAGCTTAATGAGAACCTGAGACATCCGATACTTAAGAAGACAATGAGGCAACTGCTTAACGCTCTTGGATGATAACAGATTTATACAGGATTATAATGAGAGACAGTGTAAAAAATATGATTGATATCATATTTTTTACACAGCGATTTGTGCCGAGCCCAAATCGCCTTATCGCATCGGCGAATCTGAAATTCGCCTCGCGAGCCTCACACAATGTGCTCGGCATGGTGGATTAAAATGGGTAACAATGATAAGAATACTGTAAATGTGAACAGCGCAAGACCTGATGGTATGGTGATGCAGATAGTGACATCGCTTCTGTGTATAGCCATAGGTGCCATACTCATACTGGTTCCGGAGGTCAATATACTGTATCTGTGCTACTGCTTCTGCGCAGCGCTTATAGTGGTTGGTATTACACTCATAGTGTCTTACTTTGTATCGGGTGCATATAAGAAACTCAATGACTACAGATTCGCAGCCGGCGTGCTGCTTGTAATACTCGGATGTATAGAGCTTTTAAGAGCTAAGATACTGGCTGAAGAGATAGTCTTCATCATAGGACTTGTGACCCTTGTGCTGGCGGTGATCATCATGCAGAGCGCCGTACAGATGAAGATACTTGAAAGCGGTGCATGGATCGTACAGCTCATCTTCACCATAATCGCTCTTACAGGTGCAATAATTGTATTGCTGGATTTCAAACCCGTAATGGGCAAGGTGGAGGGCTTTGCGTATTATGTAATGGCGATCGTAGGTACACTGTGTATAATAAGCCTTATCATAGAGGCTATCGTGCTTAAGGTAACGGAGAAGAAGGAAGAGAAGAAAGCCAAGGAAAACGTACCGGCACCTGCGGAGACTGCGGAATCGGCGGATGATAGTGAAGAAATCGCGGATAATACGAACGCTATGGGTATTACGGGTGAAGAGGAGAAAAAAGATACTACTGAGAATACGGCAGGAGAGGCTGATCAATAATCGCAATCAGGATGTATTATAATGGGAAGCAGCGATGCGATAGTTAAGGCTGTATCATCTACGGCTCAAAGAGCATGACATTCACGCCGCCGCGAAGCGACTGGTGATACATGGGCACTTTGCTGTCATATGAGTGGAAGTACACGAAATTCGAGGTGATATTGATATCACAGTATATGCCGGTTGCAACGATCTCCTGATCGGCACCCTCCGTAGTCATACGCTTAAGTGCGGCATCCGGAGATGAAGAATCGGTCTGATAGTATATCATGCCGCCTCCGACATTGAACATATCAACACGCTCTGTTGTAAGAGCGATATCCTCGCCGGTGACAGGACTGTAACGATGTAACTGGTACTTGGTCTCAAGGTCGAGGTAGTATATATAACCGTTGTCATATATGGGCTGATACATCTGATGCTCATACAGCACCGTCTCGGTTCCCGTTCGGGTATCAAGCATGTGAAGATACATGTCCCCTTCAGTATGAGTGCCGTTATTCACAGGTACTCCGGCAAAGTATATATATCCCGAATCTGCGGAAGCGGGAATCACCATACTGGGAATCAGAGTCACGTTATCTGACTTGTCTATTCTGATTCTGTCAAGATATGTCCCTATACTTTTATCATAGTGCTGATAGTATATGTAATTACCCACAAGGGCTGCCACCCCGACAGCATCCTGAGTATAACAGAGACTGTCTCCGCCGTTTTTCTTAATGCTGAAAAGGCCGGTGGCTTTTCGTATATAGCCGAGTCCCGAACCGGCGGAAGCACCGGAAAGAGCATAGTACACGCGATGATCGTCTGCATTGATACTTTCTACGGCTACGCCGGCCAGCTTTTTCGCATCTGATTCATCTGAGTTCATTACATACAGATATCCGGAGTCGGAGGGATTGGAGAAATACACTTTGCCGTCATGCTCGCAGAATAGTCCGCCGTTATACAGGTTCCCACCGGGATTGCCCACATAGCCGTCTTCATTGGTATGCATATGCCCTTTGAGTGAAGCCATTATCACAAGGGCTGTTATTATCAGTGCAAAGACCACTATGAATACAATATTGCGTGCCTTCATTATCCGCCTCCGAGTCTTAATGCTGTCATGGACCGACACTGTTTTTATACGATCCCTTATGATAAATTATAGCCCTTAATAGGCTTGCTATCAAGGCGAATCTGATATAAACTATACTGTGACATAATATATGTAATTGCGAGAGGAATAGATATGCAACTGGAAGATTACAGGAAAAGGATCGATGAAGTGGATGATAAGCTCATAAGCCTGTTAGAACAGAGAATGGGCATAAGCTGTGAGATTGCCGAATTCAAGGCAAGAGAGAATATCCCCACAGTTGATGAGGGAAGAGAGAAGGTCAAGCTTTTTGAAGTGGCGAATAAGACGGGCAATCCGCTGTATAAGGAGCATATGAAGAAGATATTCGAGACAGTGATGGAACAGAGCAGATCCTTGCAGGATGAGCTCAGATGATCATACCTTAACCGCAACGGAGATAGAGGAGCAGATGTATGGCTAAGCTTTTTGCCGCAATAGACGTGGGCTCATATGAACTTAATCTCGGTATATATGAATTTGGTCAGGATAAGATGCGGATCATAGACAATGTGAAGTACAGACTTGACCTTGGTACGGATTCATACTCCAAGGGGAAGCTCCCGGCAGACAAGATAGAGGAGTTATGCAGGATACTTAATGAATTCTACCGCATAATGAGGGGCTATCGCGTGAGCGATTATAAGGCATATGGAACATCGGCCATAAGAGAGACGAGGAATACAAGGATACTTCTTGATCAGATAGAGCAGCGTACCGGTATACATGTGGATGTATTAAGCAATTCCGAGCAGCGCTTTTTGGATTATAAGTCCGTAGCCAGTAAGGGAAGAGAGTTCACTCAGACAATTGAGAAGAGTACCGCGATAGTGGATATCGGGGGCGGAAGTATCCAGTTATCTCTTTTTGCCAAGGATAAGCTGGATGTGACGCAGAATATGAAGCTGGGAGTATTAAGGCTTCAGGAGCGTCTGACAGAGCTTGACGTTACGCCGGCCAGATATGATGAACTCTTAGAGGAGATGATAGGCTCGCAGTTGGCCGTATTCGAGAAGCTGTATCTAAGAGGGAGAAGTATAGATAATCTCATCATAGTGGATGATTATATATCCCCGATCACATGGAGCAGGACCAAGGACTCCGATACGCCGGGATTTGTCACTGCAGAAAGGTTCATGGCCTTTTTCACAAGGATAAGGGAGATGGACCCTGTGGAATTCTGCAGGCGGTATGGAATAGCTCCGGAGAATATGAGTCAGGTGTATATTGCGGCTACGCTTATAAGGAGTGTCGTCTCTGTTATGAGCGCCAAGACTATATGGGCACCGGGAGTGACGCTTAGCGACGGAATAGCCTATGAGTATGGTGAGCGTAAGAAGCTTATCGTCATAGATCATGACTTTGAAGGAGATATCATCGCATGCTCAAGGAGCATAAGCAGGAGATATATGGGGGATGATAAGAGGGAACAGACTCTTGAGAATATATGTATGGCCATATTCGACAGTATGAAGAAGGTCACGGGACTTAGCAAGCGCGACAGACTTCTGCTTCGTATAGCTACGATATTGCATGACTGTGGTAAATACATCAGTCTGTATAATGTAGCCCAGAGCAGCTACGATATCATAATGGCTACGGAGATAATAGGTCTGTCCGAGACAGAGCGTGAGATCGTGGCGGGTGTGGTCAAGTACAATCACGTATATATGGATTATGACATTGAACGTACTGCAATCAGCGGCAGGGGTGAAGAGGTATACATGCGTATCGCCAAGCTTGCTGCGATACTAAGGATAGCCAACGGACTTGATAAGAGCCAGAAGCAGAAGTTTAACGCTATCAAAGCCAGCCTTAAAGATGACACGCTTGTCATAACAGTCCGTACCAATAAGGACATCACTCTGGAGAAGGGGATGTTCGAGAAGAGAGCGGATTTCTTCGAAGAGATATTCTGCGTGAGACCTGTGATCAAGCAGATAGCCAAGATATAGAAGTAACAGATGTGTTGATTAGGATGATACTGAGGCAGATATGAATAAGATTACAGTGAATGCTCCGGAGAACTTCCGGAACAGGGAACTTAGCTGGGTGGAATTTGACAGACGGGTATTAAGTGAAGCCAAGGATGAGCGTAATCCGCTCTTCGAGAGGCTTAAGTTCTTATCCATAACCGCATCCAATCTTGATGAATTCTTCATGATAAGGGTAGCATCCCTTAAGGATATGGAGAATGCCGGAGTGAAGAAGAGGGATATTGCCGGGATGACACCTAAGGAGCAGCTTAAGGCTCTGGGCAGAACCACCCATGAACTTGTGGCGGAGCAGTATGATACATACGGAGTGCTGACAGGAGAGCTTAAGAAGGCAGGATACAATATCGTTAGGGATACTGAAGGGCTTAATAAGAAGCAATGTGAATTCGTGGACAGGTTTTTCGCAGATTATGTATATCCCGTTCTGACACCAATGGCGGTTGACAGCTCAAGACCCTTCCCGTTGATACGCAATAAGTCGCTTAATATAGGAGCGCTGGTACGAAGCAGGACGGGCGATAAGGATGAGATAGAATTCGTGACTGTGCAGGTTCCGAGTGTGCTTCCGAGGCTGGTGGAGATACCGGGTGAGAAGTCAGGTAGGACAATGCTGCTGCTTGAGAGCATAATAGAGCGTAATATAGACAGGCTCTTCCTTAATTATGAGATACTATCGGTTGCGATGTTCCGTATAATGCGTAATGCCGATCTGGAGATCGATGAAGAGGAAGCGGCAGACCTGCTTAAAGAGATAGAGAAGCAGATCAAGAAGCGGCAGTGGGGCGAAGCCATCAGGCTTGAAGTGGAGAAGGGCATAGATGACAGACTCTTAGGTATACTCAAGTCGGAGCTTATGATCAAGAAAGAGGAGATATATGAGATCGACGGCCCGCTTGATCTTACATTCTTAATGAAGCTTTACGGAGTTGAGGGAGCCGAAGAGTATAAGGCCAAGGGACATAAGCCCAATCCCGTACCGGAGCTTCCGGAGGGCGGAGATATATTCGCTTCTATCAGAAAAGGTGATATACTGATGCATCATCCGTATCAGAGCTTTGAGCCTGTGGTACGGTTCGTAAAAAGCGCAAGTGTGGACCCTGATGTGCTGGCCATTAAGCAGACTCTATACAGGGTAAGCGGTAATTCTCCGATAATTGCGGCACTGGCGGAGGCGGCGGAGAACGGCAAGCAGGTTACGGTGTTAGTGGAACTGAAGGCCAGATTCGATGAGGAAAATAATATCGTATGGGCCAGAAAGCTTGAGCAGGCAGGATGTCATGTTATATACGGACTGGTAGGACTTAAGACGCACAGCAAGATAACTCTTGTGGTACGTATGGAGGAAGACGGCATACGCAGGTATGTACATCTCGGCACGGGTAATTACAATGACTCTACGGCCAAGATATACACGGATGTGGGACTTTTTACATGTAAGGAGACCTATGGAGAGGATGCAACGGCACTTTTCAATATGCTGTCGGGCTATTCCGAGCCTGCAACATGGAACCGCTTAAGTGTGGCGCCTCTGTGGCTTAAGGATAAGTTCCTGTATCTTATAGGAAGAGAGAAGGAGCATGCACAGGCAGGCAGACCGGCTCATATAATAGCCAAGATGAATTCTCTGTGTGATCCGGATATCATTACGGCTTTATATGAAGCGTCAATGGCCGGGGTTAAGATCGAACTCATAGTAAGGGGAATATGCTCACTTAAGGTCGGTATACCGGGTATAAGCGAGAATATATCCGTGCGTTCCATAGTGGGTGATTATCTTGAACACAGCAGGATATTCTATTTTGAGAACAATAAAAAACCGGAGTATTACTGCGGAAGTGCCGACTGGATGCCAAGGAACTTAGAGAGAAGAGTGGAGATACTCTTCCCGGTAGAGGATGAGGCCCTGAGGAAAAAGCTTAAGCATATACTGGATACGGAGCTTAAGGATACCGTTAAGGCTCATATACTCACTGATGACGGAAGATATGTCAAGCATGTTGTAAGGGGTAAGGATAAGGGCATCAATTCGCAGCTGCAGTTCTGGAAGGAAGCGGATAGTGAAGGAAGGAGTCTGATATCCAAGAAGATCGACAACGAGGTCATGGTGACGAGACGTTTTACACCGGAAGAGCACAAGTAAGCGATATCATATGGGAAGAACAGGGGGAACGGGTTAAAGAGAAAAAAGAGAAAAGAGATCAATATGAAAGAACTGATTTTGGCGTCGGGTTCTCCCAGACGCAAGGAACTGATGGAACAGGTAGGGCTTAAGTTTAAGGTGTGTGTGAGCAGATCCAATGAGATCACATCGAGGACCAAACCGGACGAGGTGGTCAAGGACCTGTCCTATGAAAAAGCAAGAGCGGTATATGAAGACGGACACAGAGATGATATAGTGATCGGAGCGGACACCATAGTATACATGGGAGAGAGCATCCTCGGCAAGCCTAAGAATGAGAAGCAGTGCAGGCAGATGCTTGAAGAGCTTTCGGGCAGAATTCATTATGTCTATACCGGGGTTACGATACTCTGGACGGATAATGGGACACCGCATGTACTTAGCTTTACGGAGATGACTAAAGTCAGGCTCCATAAGCTTACAGACAGTGAGATAGATGAATACATCGCCACGGGAGAGTCCATGGACAAGGCGGGTGCATATGGGATACAGGGCTCTTTTGCCAAATTCATAGAAGGTATTGAAGGGGACTATAATAATGTGGTAGGATTGCCTGTGGCAAGATTATATCAGGAGCTTAAAAAGCATGGCTTTATCGAGATGACTTAAGCTGTGCCAAGGCATGACAATATGAGGAGATTATGAAATGATAAGTGCTAACAATGTGACATACAGAGTGGGTAAGAAGGCTCTCTTTGAGGATGTCAATATCAAATTCGTAGAGGGCAACTGCTATGGACTCATCGGTGCCAACGGCGCCGGCAAATCAACTTTTTTAAAGATACTTTCAGGTAAGCTTGAGACTACCAAGGGTGATATAGCTATCACTCCGGGACAGAGGTTGTCCGTACTTGAACAGGATCACTTTAAATATGACGCATACAGCGTAATGGATACGGTGATAATGGGCAATCAGAGATTGTACGATATCATGAAGGAGAAGGATGCGATATATGCCAAGGAGGATTTCTCGGACGAGGATGGTGTAAAGGCTGCCGAGCTTGAAGCGGAATT
>DGII01000124.1 GCA_002393095.1 Lachnospiraceae bacterium UBA3826
ACATGAATTGGCCGCTTCAAAGTCTGCGATAAAGCTTTCAAGCATGGGTTCGTTCCATTCAAGATACTGGCTCTTACGCATTATCTCAAACGTCGTCCAGTCATCCTGACAGAAAGCCCTGCCTCCCTCGTTGTCTACCTTATCGAACGCCTCCCATTCGAGCTTTATTATCTTATCCACCAGTTCGTTCTTATCCATATGAATTCCTTTCCCTCCAAGTATCTTCTTCCCCAGATACTCCAGATACCAGTTATCCTCACTCTCTTCGACCATCCCTGTCTCCTTAAGTGCCTGCAATATGATCTGTGCGGCTATCTCTATGGTACCCGTTATCCTGCTGTATAGGTCGGCATTATCATAACCTGAGGCGTTACTTCCATCAGTCTGATCCTTGGCTTTAGCCATATCCTCTATGAATATATCAGTAAGTGCCCTCATGATATCCGATATCTCCGGATGTATCTTAAGGTCTCCCGCCGCTCTTGTAAGCCACTTATCATACGGTGCATAGGTACGGTTAATGATAAAAAGCGTATGCATCATATTCTTCATGTAGTCCGCAAGATATGTGAGGGCAGTTACACGATCACCCCTTTTAAGCTCTCTCATGAGATTATACTGTCCGCACTGTCCCGTAAGAATAAGGCTTACTCCCAGCTTATGTCTCCGGACGGAATCACTGTAGTATTCTCCTATTTTCTCTCTTATCGTGCTTATGACACCGGTGTCATCTCTCCATATCTTCCCGTTGACAAATTGTGCCAGTACTGTCTCAGGAACATACTGAAGCCTGTCCTGTGTGACCATCCCCATAAGCTCACTATCCGTCAAAAGCCCCAGCGCCGAAGCCATATCAGCCTTATCATTTACTCCGAACATATCGGCAAGATATCTGCACAGATGATCCTCAATGCATATGACTCCGACTCTTCCCATTCCTTCCTGTGTATCAAGCCGCTTATAGCCCATATACTCCTTCGGAAGCTCATCATATGCCTCCTGCAAAGATATGCCGATCTTATCATATACGCCCTTTCTCACAAGCATCATAAAGCCCGGACCCCAGTCATGGTCTCTTGAGAACTCATCATCGAAGCCAAAGCAATCCGAGCCTTCCCCGAAAAGTCCCACCGCTATCTGTGACTCATACTCAGGGAACTTATCATGTATCATGGGCACACCGTACTTCTCATAATACAGCCTGCATATATCAAGCCCCTTAGCGACCCCTTTGATATCCTCTTTAATATCCTCTTTACTAACGGCAGCCACATTCTCTGAGCCGCCCTCGGTTTTTATCATTGCTCTTGCATCTGCCGCTGCGGATTCAAGCAGTCTTACATTGTCATTCTCACCCATTATGCGGCGGACTATGGCTGCTGCCTTGTCGTACCAGCCTGCTGCCGTCGAGTATTCTCCTTCCGCATAGGCAATCGCTCCGCATACAGCACAGGCTCCGCTGTAGTGATAGTCTGAGTTACCTCCCTTTTCGAATATCTTAAGCGCCTCATCTATATTAACCTTGGCCTCCTCTATCTGACCTAAGGAAGCAAAAGACTGGGCGATATTGACATAAGTGGTGGCCACCTCCGTCTCCCGTTCCGGTATCTCCTTAACTATATACAGGGCCTCCTGCAGCGCACCTATTGCCGCAAGGTTATCACCCATCTCCTGGTATAACAGCGACTTATTATTATATAATCCTGCCCATAGATAATCCCCGTCTGCAAGCAGCTTATGATATATCTCCTCACATATCGCAAATTCACGGAGTGAATCCTCATATGCTCCCATCGCCCTGTCAAAGTTGGCTATATTAAGCAGTGATGTGGCATAATTCATGGTTCCCTGCTGCCTGTATCCATCCAGTGCTCCTAATAATTCCTCCTTAACGGAGATACCCTTGTCAAATTGTGTACTGTCCCTGAAAAATCCTATAAGTTCATTAAGGAGAGGAATGTATATATCGAATGCATCCCTCTCCTTAGCCTCTGCGATCTTATCCCTTAGGTATCCTTCTATCTCAGGATACTTAAGGGAATCAAGTTCTTCATATATTCTGTCTATATCCATAATCACATCCCTAACTTTTTATACTCTGCGATACGGTTCTCGATTATACTGTAATATCTGAAGCCGCACTCTCTAAGTGCCTCCTCAGCCTTATCAAAGTCAGATGCGATTGTGCCTGTGCTGTGCGCATCCGAGCCCACTGTCACGATCTCACCGCCAAGCTCCTTATAACGCTTAAGTATGTCTAATGCAGGATGTATGTCCTTAAGTCCTTTCCGCAGTCCCGCAGTATTGATCTCAAGTCCCTTCTCATGCTCTATCAGATACTTAAGGATCTTATCTATGGTATCCTTATATATCTCATACTTATAGTTGGCATCCCTGTTCGGACCATATCTTACGATATAATCCAGATGCCCGAGTATGTCAAAGTTCTCGAATTTAAGCAGATTCTCATACATGCGCGTGAAGTACAGACCATAGGCCTCCTCCTCACTCTTATCCGCAAAATACTCATGATAGTACGGATCGACCTTATCGACCATATGCAGGCTTGCAATGATCAGGTCAAACTCATGGCTCCTAGCATAGATCGCATTGTTCCTTACCTCTTCAAGATCTAAGCCTATCTCCACGCCGAAGCCTATCCTTATCTTATCCTCATACTTCGCTCTCATCGTAAGCAGCTCATACAGATATGCATCGGTATTCAAGTCGAAGTCTCCGGGTTTTAACTCTCCGTTGCTTTTATCATACGGATAACCGAAGTCCATATGCTCTGTAAAGCATATATTGCTAAGTCCCTTATCTATCGCCGAGAGGATCATATCCTCCATGCTGTTCTTGGCATCTCCCGAATAGGTCGAATGCATGTGCTGATCACTTAGTATCGCCATCCTGCTTCTCCTTCTTCTTTTCTTCCTGTTTCCCTTCTGTATTGTCCTCATCTGTTACCGTGGATTCACTGTCTTCTGCCGGAGCATCGGATTGCTTCTTACGATTCCTGATCTTCTTAATGATGACAGTCAGCATGACGGCAATAAGTACCGCTGCCACGCCCCCACATACATAGTATACCCATATGGGAAGGCTTCTGTCTACAATAAGTATGCTCACTTCGCTTCCGCTTACGGTAAAAAGCTTGTATATTCCCATATCCCCGGCATGAACTTTGGTATATTCCTTGCCGTCACCTGCGTATATCTCATATTTCCCGCGCCTGCCGGTATCCGAAGGCATCTGTAATCTGACAGGATGGGTCATGGCACCGTCGTCCGGTATCACTATATCCCATCTCTCTACTAACCTGTCAGGTACGCCACTGCCCTTGTATGTATCCGGAAGCGTCTTATATTCCGTCGATTCAAGGCTCTGATCCTCCCTGAAGCTTCCGTCTGTCAGAAGCACCGACTGACCGTTACCGCGAAGCTGTGAGCTTGCAAGCGTAGTAAGAAGTCTCACCTCCTCACCCGTTACCTCAATATCTTCCCTGATATCTTCTATTCCGGAATTATCCCATTTGATATAGTTGCCGTCATCCACTAAGGGCTTGGGATAGTCATCAGAGCTTATGCCTTCTCCGTACTTAAGCTTTATGGAGTCTGTCTCCTCATCATCCGTTATGAAGGTCACGGTAAAGGTCCTCAATTCCATCGGCAGGCCCTCAATATTCATAAGCTCTTCATATTCAAGTCCCTCTGCCATTCCCTCATAGCTTATCCTGTCTATTCCTGCCAGCTTATCACTGTAGAAGAAGTTATCTCTTACCTTATAGGTGTCACTTACCTCACCTATGACCGCGCCGGCGAATCTTCCGCATTCGTCTATCACAGGCATACTGATACAGTCGCTTACATTACAGCCGTATCCTGTGATACCACCTATATAATCTCCGCCGGAGAGTATCCCCTTGGCATAGCAGCCTTTTATATCCGACAGAGAGCTTCCTGCGATACCGCCCACGTAGTCACCGGAGGTGCTGATTATCCTGCCGTAATTCTCACAGTCAAGTATCATACCAAGCTCCTGCAGCCCCGTCTGGCCTCCGGCATAGCTCTTGCCGGATATGATACGTCCGTTATTGACATTGTCCCTTAAGACACACTTAGTCTTATATACGGAACCCATACGTGAATCATCTATTCCCGTGGTATCACTCTCAAGGTCGAACTCATACTCTATGGCCATGGTACCGGCTATCCCGGCTATATCTATATCACCCTGTATCCGGCCCTTATTGGTACAGTCCGCTATGGTACCGTCCGTGGATGACATGGCAGTCTCTATCGACTCATCCTCATATACATCCTCATAGTCCATATCGAGTACACCGTCAATAGCATCCGTAAAGAGCAGCATTATGGTATTGAAGCTGTCGTTGACCTTCTCCATATCCTCTGTAAGGATATCGGTTGAACCGTCTATCTCTGAGTTTAGCTGACCCATATTATCACTCATGCCCTGAAGTGCAGACATGAAGCTGTTCGTCCTTGATCTGTAGCCGTCTCCGAGACTCGGAAGAGTGATATTATCCCTGCCGCTTATGTTGCTTGCGATACTATCTACCTCTGATGTAGCCTTGGACAGATCATCCGATGCATCCGACAGAGCTTCCATAGCTTCCTTCGTGGAGTCTGTTGCATCAGCGCTCATCTCACCCTCATGTGCTGCTATGATATCCGCCATGATCTTGGCATCGTCTGTCACATCCTTTGAATAAGTATTACTATGTCCATGAGCTGCGTATTGCGCATCCGCATATTCTCTTGCTTTCTCCTCGGCGCTTTTAGCCGCATCCTCGATAAGCGCATTATCATGCTCTGCCTGTGTTGTATCTGTTGAAGGGAAGGTTGTCTCATTCCCTTCTGCGTCTACATGCTTAATGCTTTTTATACCTGAGTATTTTGTTTTAATATTATCAGCATTAGCTATATTGTCATTGGTCTCATTAGGCCATGTGACTTCATTACCGTCGTCGCCATATGCCTTAAGATCATCTTCATGACCGAAGTAACTCTTAGAGTTGTCTCTCTTGTATTTATCAATATACAGATAATAGTAACTGCTGTATACCTCATCATAGTATCCTTGGTATTCGTCAGAATTATTCTTGATCCTTTCCTTAGCCGCATCATACCTTGCCTTTTCTTCATCCGACATGTAATTATAGATATCTGCGGCATCCGCTGCATCCGACAGTGCGTCTGCGGCCTTCTTAACATTCCCTGCCGCACTCTTGCTCCGGTCTATGGCTCCTCCGTCCTTACCTGCCTCATCCACTACATAGTCCACACGGCCTAAGGCTTCATTGGCAGCTCCGGTCAAACCGTTAGCCCAGCTTATGGTCTCACCGGAGATATAATCCATATCCTTAAGTGCATCATCCGTGAACTTCTTAATGATATCAAGCCTGTCAGAGATGATACCGCTTCTTCCGTCCGTATCCTTAAGTGTGGTATCCACAAGGTCATGAAGCTCATTGATATTGGTCGTAAGCTTATTAACTATATCCTCGGTCAGATCAAGTGTCACATATGGCTCCGCCTGTCCGGTTATACCGCCCACGTCCTTTCGTCCAAGCACCTTGCCTGCATTGGTGCATCCATGGACATATCCGCTCTGTCTGCCTACTATACCGCCTACATTGTAGCCTACATGCTCGTATCCCACATCCCCGAGATTCGTGCAGAATTCCACAACTCCCGTTGAGTGTCCCACTATACCGCCGCAGTCTATCACACTGTTGGCTGCATTGATTTCCTTGGATTCCCTTCCGTCACCGCTTATGTCAAGGATTCCGCTTAGATACTTATCCACATTGATATCGTCGAAGCTTACGGACTTGTCTTCATTGGTGGTATTGATGAGGGCTGCATTACTGCTCCTGTATATTCCGCCCGCATTGCTTCCTGCGATACCGCCCACATAATGCTGTCCGGACACTGTACCGAAGCTTTCACAGTCCATGATCATACCCGTAGATTCGTTGAAGCCTGTTATCCCGCCGATATAGTCATTGCCCTTCACTATGCCTATATACTTACAGTTCTGTATGAGCCCGTAGTTATCGCCTACCACGCCGCCCAGTACCATCTGCTTATTACCCGGCGATACATTACCTCCTATGGTCACATCTCTTATTATGGCTGTCGGCGTAGTCTTGCTGATGAATCCGGCAAAACTCTCCGCACCCGAATATATGAAGCCGTCGATCTTATGTCCGCACCCGTCGAACACTCCTGCAAATACAGGCATAGGTTCATAGCCGGTGCCTGCTAGGGTGATATCTGCGGCTATCTTCACATACTTATTCGCAGAGAAGGAATCCGACTTACACCTTCCGGCAAAATCAATAAGCTCTGCAGCATCGGATATCTGTATGTATTCCCATTCGATATCCTCTTTATCCTCCTCACTGCTTACTTTATCTGCATCATCCTTCCCGTCCTTATCATTATCTTCCCTTCCATCGTCTGTATCGGGGATGTCGGTGTCCTCATCTTCCTCATCAGATATCGTCTTATCCCTTGACAGATCTATAGCCGCATGAGCATAGATTGGCGTGAATATATATGACACAAGTGTCACTATTGTTATCATATACACATTAAGGCGCATCATTTTATTATTCTTCATCCTCTGATGCCTCCTCTCCGGCTTTGCTTTCATCCGTGAGCTCTACCATTCCCACAGCCTCACTTCGCTTAGACATCTCTCCTCTTTCATATTCATTGGCCTCCGCTTCAGTCAGAGCACGGACTTCGCCACCCTCAATATAGGCTGCCATATCTCCTCGCACTATACCGTGCATATATCCCGTGAACACGCCGTCCACACGGCCTCTTACGAAGCCGTCCACTCTTGTAAGACCCGCAAGCTCCTTCTGTCTGATTGGCATATTCATGACGAAAGCCGTCTTCGCTATGACCTTATCACCCACAAGCAGTATCTGCGGCAATACGAACATTGTAATGAATATTGAGATTATGGTACCGCGTCCGAGAGTCTGCCCAATATTATATATGGCTACATCCGATGTGAGCATGCCGATGGTGATACCGGCAAAAGCAAGCATAGGTCCCGATGTGATGATAGTCGGGAAGGACAGATTCATGGTATCTATTATCGCTTCCCGTCTGTCCATGGTCTGTCTAAGCTCCGTATATCTGCTTGCTATGACTATGGCATAGTCGATATTGGCACCCATCTGGATAGAGCTTACTATCAGATAGCCTAAGAAGAATATGTTCTGATGCTGTAGTGTAGAGAATGAGAAGTTGATCCATATACATCCCTGTATCACCGCTATCAGCAGCACCGGCATACCCGCCGACTTGAAGGTGAACAGCAGCACGACTAGGACAACCAGAATGGATACAATATTGACCACATTGTTATCTCTTGAGAAGGTATTCTTTAAGTCAAGCTGGCTTACACATTCACCGCACAAAAGTACATTGCCTCCGGGATACATCTTATCCGCCATCTCATGCATCTGATCAAGGAATACATAGGTCTCCTCGGATTCCTCCGGAAGATTCAGATATACAAGTATTCGTGAGTATTCCTCACCCTTTAACTGCCTCTTGGCGAACATCATCTGCTCATAAGCATCGTCAAGAGTCTTATTAAGGTCCGCATCAAGTGTCACATATCCCTCGTCCACTTCCTCTTTCACGAAGAGGAACATATCTATAAGCGGCACCTTATATGACTCCAACCCGTTGACGACCTTGGCGTAATCTTCATCATTGATGGCATATGCGGCATATATAAGCTCAGCCACCTCATAATCAAGATCTATAAGCTCGGAGAACTGTCTGGGCGTAAGCTTATCCGCAAGCATATATCCGTCAAGAGCCTCGATATTGGCAAGCCCCTGACAGTGATCCACCTCATCCCTGCTCTCAAGCTCATCTATGAGCCTCTTCTCCGTCTCATAGCTTCCGGTAGGCACCATCATGGCTACCAGATTGGATGAGCCAAAGTTCTCCTCAATCATCCTGTCAGCCGCCTGCACCTCATTCTCAATAGGGGGAGTGACCGTGGAATAACCGTATACATAATGACATTTATTGGATATAAAAAATGCACCCACGATCACTAAGGCGAATATGGGAGGTATGAACAGCCTTGTCCTGTAAGCGAACTTACCCACAAACGGAATCTGCGGAATGAAGTTCTTATGCTTCGTCTTCTCCATGAGATTTGCAAAAAGCATGATGACACCCGGCATGAGAAGGAATACTCCGATAAGGCTTAGAATAATAGCCTTTATGAGCACGATACCCATATCCGGACCCATCTTATACTGCATGAAGGTCATGGCGATAAGACCGCCTATCGTGGTAAGGGAGGAACCTGATATCTCCGGTATTGCCTTGGATAAGGCCGCGATGACCGCCTCTCTCGGTTCCTTGTCCGCATGCTCCTCCTTATACCTGTTAAGGAAGATGATCGCATAATCTATGGACAATGCCAACTGTAATACTATTGTCACCGAATCAGACACGAAAGATATGGTTCCGAACACGAAGTTAGAGCCCATTTGCAATACCGCCGATGCGCCGAATGTGATAAGAAGCACAGGTATCTCTGCATAAGCCTGTGTTGTAAGCAGAAGCACCGATAGCACGATTATGACCACTATCACGGATATCACCTGCATCTCCGCATCTATAAGCTCTGCCTGCACATCTCCCAGTGTAGTGCTTAAATAATTATCATAGGGTGCTATATAATCCTTGACTAAAGCCAGGGAGTCCAGACATCTGTCATCATCCTCATCATAGTCAAAGGTAACGCCAAAACAGCCCGAACCGTTATTATAGTGTTCGGGACTATCGTCATAGTCTACCGAGAATACTCCGTCGATCTTCTCTATATCCCTCTTAATCTTCTCACCCTGTTCATAGGATATATTGGCTACCATTATGGTGCAGCTGCCGTAGGTTACAAACTGCTCTTCCATAAGGTCAAGCCCCTGCCTTGTCTCCGTGTTCTGTGGCAGATACGCTGCCATATCATTCTCCACTCCCACCCAGTTACGTGAAAAGGCAGAAAAAATCGCCAATATAGCGAATATGAGGAAGAAAAGATTCCTCTTGTCCACTATAAAGGCGCATATCTTCAGTATCGCTGAATTCCCCTCTTTCTCCTCCGTTATGTCATTATCCATGTTGTTGCTTCTTTCTTAAGTAAAATCAAGTTTTTATCCGCTTATTATATACTTGTACACACAAAAAAGAATTAAAAAAGTATAAAAACTATATAATAATTTTGGAAAGATTGTTCTGAAGTGCCCTCGCAACCTCCGGTTTATTCATTGAATACACATGTATATGGTTCACCCCGTTGGCTATAAGATCGATTATCTGATCCGTGGCATAGGCTATCCCTGCCTGTTGCATGGCTTCGGGATCATCGCCGAAACGATCCACCAGATTCCTGAATCTCTCAGGCATATTGGTTCCGGACATACTTACCGCATTGGCCACCTGTGTTGCCCTTGTAATTGGCATAATACCCGGTATTACGGGAACAGTGATCCCCTTATCTTTTATCCTGTACAAAAAGTTATAGAATATATTGTTGTCAAAAAACATCTGTGTGGTCAG
>DGII01000160.1 GCA_002393095.1 Lachnospiraceae bacterium UBA3826
CCGCAGATGTTACTGCCGGGGACACTGATCCTGTCTTAGACCTTGGCGAACAGAGGCTTAGCATCACAGAGGTATTCCTTACGGATCTGGATGCAGATAAGATACTAAGAGAGACGGATGACTTAGTAAGAGATAGACTAAAGCTAAGTGATAAAGATATGATAAGACTCATGCTCTGCCCGCTATCCATAAAGGGTCATGACGGCAAGCAGGAGGCAATAAGTAAAGCGATAAGGATAATATCCGAGATAGAGGATGAAGATCAAAGGAAGAATTTACTAAAGGGCTTACTTACCTTCACAGACAAGGTTATAAGTAAGGAGGATTCGGATTTAATCGGGAGGTTGATAAGGATGACTAAGGTAGAGATGATATTTTATAAGGAGCAGATGGAAGCCGTGAAGAAGGCACGAGAGGAAGAAGAGAAGAAAGCGTCCGATAAGCTAAAAGAAATCGCAACAAATTTCTTAAGAAGCGGCGACTCAGCACAGAAAGTCGCTGAATGCGTCGGCATACCGCTCTCACATGTCGAAGAGCTTGCAGCACAGCTTAATATATAGCACACAAAAGGAGCTCCCCTGAGCTCCTTTAACATTACCTTTTTACTCCCCCCATCATTTCCTCCTGAATATCCTGTATTGTATTACTTTGCCTCTTTGCTACCTGCTTCCGACGTATCACGAAGCCTGCTATACTTCTGTGTGGCAATCCTACAATGCTATTGGTAGAGCATGATGTCAGATTTCAGGAAAAGGTTGGTACAGACATTATCAAAATAGGGTAATGGCGGAAAACAGAATAAAGGGAATTATAATTGAGAACGGCGGGGATGGTCAGTGATACAGCTATGGAGGCTTGTGAGAGGTGAGTTTTCCAATATTCCATCGAACTACTACTTGCTCGGGCTTTTAAGTGCATTTGAGAATCGCTTTCAGGCAATGGCTGATAATATGCATCAACATGTGTAAGGCTCAAATAATCGTTATCTTATATTATTGCTTTAAGCACATAGATATTTAATTCGCAAAACAATAAAAAAGATCCATCTTTTTAAGATGAATCTTTTTCGAAATGGTAGTTTTTAATGTAACTTTATTAAGCTTTACCTTTTAATAGTTTTATACCCGCATAGCTGTTTCACCATAAGCCTCATATACAGTTAGTCAACCACCACCTACAATTTCTGTAACCGTACCAGTATTAATTGTGACAGATTAACTACTTACTTATATAATGTTTAGTCTCCTAACGCACCACTATGATCACCCTTAACTGTACCAGATGCTGCATTAATCACAGGTGCTATGGCAGCATTGGCATTTACAGGTGCTATGGCAGCATTGGCATTTACAGGTGCTATGGCAGTATTAGCATTTGTAATGGCTGTTGTTTGTGCCTTCGCTGCACTATTTTCAGCCGAGTCTGCTGTTTCTGCTTTCATATTATTATAGGATTCCAGTATTGCTTTCCTGTCGGCTGCTGCTTTAGAGAGTACTTCCTCCAGTCTATAAAGCTCTGGTAATCGCTGAGTAAAAGTATCAATTCCACCACCATATCTATCAATAGCCTTTTCAGTCCTCATAAGGTTGTTCATACCTAATTTAAAAGCGACGTAACTATCCTTCAGCTTTTCATCGATATTCTGAAGCATGCCCTGTAGATCAGCGAATTCTTTTTCCAAATCTTTAACAGCATCAACATCCGTATCTATCGAACCAGTCTTCGCTGCCTGCAGTTCTGCTTCCACAGCTATAAGATTTTTGGCTATTTCATCTCTGTTTATCTTTAGGTCATCCAAAGTATTGCCGCAAGTTTTGAAAATTTCGATATTTTTATTTAAATAGTTAATCGCCTCCTCGACATATTTACCTCTATCCAATATATCCTGTGCTTTTTTTAAAACCTCATCTAAGTCGGCCTCGTTTGTGCAGTTCTGTATTTTCCCAATTAATCCACTCAGTGTGTCCAATTCCTTAACATTAAATCTGCTTTTACGCTTTATGACCATCGCATACTCTACGACCCCTCCTGTATCAAAAATGTCAATCACAGTCTCGTTTATCAGCTTATTCGGGTTGGACTCACTTATCCCTTCCAGTTCTTTAGTAACAAGCTCCATATGAGCTTTAATCGCGTCTGCACCAGGTACAAGTGTTACACCATAATTTCCAAACCATTGAGCTATCTGCATGGGGCCTTCACTCTTATTATTTGTAAAAAAAGCCTTTATTTGTTCAGCACTTATCTGTGTGCCTCGGTCAATCCTCAGATAATATGTAACTCCATCTATCTTAAATGAGCAGAATATTGGTTCATTAACACTTGTTCTTCCTTCCGGAGTATAAGTGAGCAATGAATACATCATATCAGCATCGATGTTTGTGTTTGTTCCAAATTCCAGCATGATCTCACCGTTTGTGCTATCAGCAGGCATGTTGTTAAGTTGCGTAGTTATAGCGTTTTCGATTCCCTTTACGCCTACAATATTAGTAGGAGCAGGTGCCTGAGGCTGATCATTGTTCTCTTCAGGGTTAGTTGTATCAGGCTGTCCATCGGATATTGTATCTGATGGACCGTCGTTAGCTTTTACTACTGGAGGGTTGGGGCCCGGATTTGGATCATTATACTCTGTAACATCAACCGTATCAGCAACATTACCACCATACTCATGTGTAACACTCGATATACCTGTTACCGTTCCTGATGACCAGTTACTATTTACATGCGAATCTTTTGCTGTGCCGTAATTATTCTCTACATTGGACTTTTCTGCAGTTCCATAATTATTTGTAACTGTTCCAGCACCTTCAATGTTCTGTGCTCCAACAGTCGCACCTGTAGCATTTTCTACTACTGTACCTTCATTTTTCTGGATTTCGTTATTATTGATCTCTACAGTCGCACCTGCAGCGTTTTCAACAATAGTTCCATTATTCTCATGAATTGTTCCATCATTGACATCTAGTGTATCCTCTGATGTAAGATTTCTGTGCCCATCAGTATCTTCCGGAACTTCCGTAGTAGTTGCATATGGTGTTGCATATGCTCCTATCGGTGTTATCATTGTTCCTGTTACCGATGACATCATCATCATCGCTGACATGATGCATACCATACATCTTTTTGAAATGTTACCTCTTCTTCTCATTTTTTATTTATCCTCCGTATCCTATTTTGATAGGTCATTTTCCTTAGTCTTCAGGATCTTTCTTTTCATTCTGATATTTCCTGCATATGATCGCTACTGCTATCCCTGTGATAAAGGCGATCACTGCTACCAGGATGTATCCGCCCGTTGATTGATTTAAAAGAAACGATCCGTAAAGAGTCATTGTATCATAAAACTCCCATAAATGAATATTTCATAATTCTACCGCCTTTCCTGTGCTTTCATTAATTTTTCTTTTCTTTTGTATCATGAGTGTGACTGTAACTCCCAAAGCAAATGCCAACAAAGCCACGATCACATATCCGCCCGCCTCCGGTCCCAGGATTGTTGAGCCAAGATAAGAAAGGTTGACTGTTTCAACATTTCCTCTTACGCCCGGAATATACAACATTGCGCTTATCAAAAGAATCCCCAGCACTGTGGCAAGTCCCGTAAGTCTGCGAATCTTCTTCTGTTCTGTATAGATAGTCCTGCGCCGGTTGATTTCTTTCATCTGTTCTTCAACACTTCTCATTTTCTCCTCCTGTCCGGGGATTGCCTGTTAAGTATATTTTTGTCCCTCTACTATATATAATGCAATTTTTTTCGATTTTACTCACCTTTTTTGCAAATTTCTCAAAAAATTTTTTTGAAAGGTATAAAAAGAATCCGCAAAACACAAAAACCACCCTCAAAAGAGGATGGTCTGATCTGAAATACAGCTTAAGCTTTGTATAAGTGTATCCGAAGCCGTCTGTAGATATGGAAAATCAAAAGTGCCGTGATGACAGGAAGCGCAAAGCCTATGATCCTGAATATCCCACTCTCCGATACCAGCAGATTATATATGCCGTGATACAGCATGCTCACCGACAGCGCACCGAGGATGCTTGAGACACCTGTGATCTTAAAGTGTCTGGCAAGAACCAGTCCAAGGGCAAGTGCGGATACACTGACGATATGCATCACGCCTACCGCAAGACCTCTTACAAGGATAAGCCTTATGCTCTCTGTTCCGGATGATACCATAGTACAGACATTCTCAAAGGAGGCGAATCCGGCTCCGAGTCCTACCGCCGCGTGGAACAGCTCTTCATCCTCAGGCTCGAACATCAGAAGACAGAAAAGCAGAGGAAGGAATTTCATCGCTTCTTCCACAACAGGAGATATGAAGATGGCTGTATCCATTGTCCCATAGCCCCACGATGCATCGATAAAGCCGCTGACATAGGCTCCAAGCAGACACATAACCATACCGAGTATGAAGCTTAATACGAACCGCCTTGTTCCGTCCTTTACGAAGAAGACCGTCAGTATCAGGGGCAGCACCATGCAGATCAGTATATTCTCCGAGTAGATCATATGGCCATCACCGCCTTCCTGACAGATGCGAAGCATACCGGAAGACACATCGTCTCAAGCAGTAAGAATACAGTATACATGGTTCCTTCACTCATATATTTACCGGTGATCACCCATGCTATCAATGCGAATGCTACGGGAAGCAGCCTTTGAGGTCCTTCTTTTTGCCGATACAGGCGTATAAGCCGATTAAGAAGCAGCAGTACCCCCGCAAAAAGTATCACATACACACCTGCCTCGACGATTCTTACCGACTTATCCTTAATGACGAATATAAGTCCCCATCCTGCAAGCAGAGCTGCACAGAATATGCATAACAGTATCCATTCCTGCCTGTTGAATGCCATCTCACTGACTATTGCCCTGACTATACTGTACAAAAGCCATGTGTATACCGTTCCTATAAGGATATCCTGTATCCATTCTCCCGACCAAGCTATCCAGAGCACTACATTACCGATGCCAAAAAGCACAGATGACACGGTATGTACTGCCGACGGATATGTGACATACACTGCGACTGAATTAACTATAGCGGCCATCATGAGAAAAATAGCCGCTTCTCCTATCTCATTGGCCGCAAAGGGCATCCTGCTCTCCGGCCGCATCAGATCGTAGACGATCCAATACAGGTCTCCCATAAGCCACAGTGCCAGACAAAGCGCCATATGTACCACGGACAGGCTTTTTTGACTCTTACCGATCACCCCGATACTAAGTGACAAAAGCACCGCAAGCACTATTATCTGTAATGCCGATATAAGTATTGATATGACATATGCTCCGGATGCCATATGAGCTCTTCTCCTTTTTACAGTAAGTCCTTTATTCCCATTTGGGCAAGTCTGTCTTTAAGTACTGCCTTACCACGCTCTAAGTAATTATATACCTGCTTTTTCTTTATCCCCATAGCCTGTGCTGTCTCATCATGACTGAAGCCCTCGATATACAGAAGCGTCAGTGCCCTTCGGTATTCGGGCTTAAGAGAGGATAATGCCCTGTACAGAATGCGGTTATTCTCATCCTTAAGATATACCGATTCCAAAGTGTCCTCTATGGATATCATCTCTTCCTCAAGAGGTACTGTCTCCATCTTATGTCTTCTGATATGCATAAGGGCATTGCTCCTTGCGATTGCATAGAGCCAGCCTTTGAAGCTTCCGCCGTTCCCTATCTCGAACCTCGGCTTATCCACCGCAAGCTTGGCGAAGGTATCCAACATAAGCTCCTCCGCATCCTCTGTGTTTCTCACGAATCCCAGCAGGAAGATATACAGCCCCTCTCTGTATGTAACAAGAAGGGTCTCAAGAGCCCTGTCATCATTATACTTAATATACCTGAGATATATCTCTTCAGCATTGGGAAGATCGTTCATTCTGGTACACTTACCCTGTTATATGTTATAATTTACTTATTACAGTATACTTTATGACAACGCATAAATAAAGTAGCGAAATGGAGGAGCATATGAGAGCATTCAATGGTTTTCTTAAAGGCGTTAATCTCGGCGGCTGGCTGTCACAGTATGACAAGCCTGCTAAGGAGCACTTTGATACCTTTATAGTGAAGGCTGATATAGACAGGATAGCAGGCGCGGGCTTTGATCATGTGAGAGTTCCCGTAGACTATGAGGTCATAGAGGATGAAGAGGGGAATATCAGAGAAGACGGCTACGCATATATAACAGATTGTATATCATGGTGTAAGGATGCCGGACTTAAGATGATGATAGACCTGCACAAGGCCTTCGGCTATACCTTCGATCCTCTTGAGAAAGAGCTGGATAAGGAGGCATTCTTCCATGATGAGACCATGCAGCAGCGCTTCTATGATCTGTGGAACACCATATCATCAAGGTATGCAGGATACTCGGATATGCTCTCCTTCGAACTGCTTAACGAGGTAGTATCACCGAATGTTGTGAATGAATGGAATGAGATATCGACCAAAGCTTCACGCATAATACGCGCCAATGCTCCCGATTCATACATCGTGATAGGCGGGGTACGCTATAATAATGTGACCAGTGTTCCGCTCCTTGCTCCTCCCATAGATGATAAGATCGTGTATAATTTCCACTGCTATGAGCCCCTTGTATTCACGCATCAGAGAGCTTACTGGGTTGACAATATGCCAAGTGATCTTGTAATGGAATATCCTGATTCACTTGATGTATACAGAGAGAAGTCGGCTATGCTGTCCGAAGCCCTTGCTGACGCTATCAACGAGGGCTCCATCACAGGCATAGGACCTGAGCTTTTCGATACGCTCTTTAAGCCCGCTGTGGATACTGCTGTTAAGATGAACGTACCCTTATACTGCGGCGAGTACGGAGTGATCAATCTCGCTCCGACCGACAGTGCCGGGAGGTGGTTTGCCGATATCCACAGCATATTCGATAAGTACGGCATCGGACATGCCGTATGGAATTATAAGGAGCTTGACTACGGAGATACGGTTGAGCGCATATTCTTCTGATCAGTCAAGGAACTTCTCCGGAAGCACCACTCCAAATTCATCAGCAAGCTTTCTAAGGTCTGCGGAAGACATGGTCTGCCTCTTCTCATCTGTCATTGAGAAGACCTTGACCAGTATCTCCGCAGACTTTTCTGCTGTATGCATAAGTCCGAAGGTCAGGTCGAAATCCTCGCCTGAGGCGAACATTCCGTGATGAGCCCATATCACAAGATCATATTCCTGCATCTTATCAGAGGTGGCAATGGCTATCTCTCTTCCGCCCGGAACCATCCACGGCACCACACCTACTCCTGCGGGGAATACTATAGGACACTCCGTCATCGTCGTCCATAATTCCCTTGTGAATACCTTATCCTCAAGAGGCAGTACGAAAGTAAGAGCAACTATACTGATGGGATGCGCGTGATATATGACCCTGTGCCTGCCGCCTGTCAGCCTCTTCTTAATCTCATGGTTCATAAGGTGAGTAGGAAGCTCGGATGTCGGTCTCCCTCCATTCACAAGTCCCCAGACTATCCGGTAGAGCCTGCCGGTATCATCTATCTCTATGATAGCAAGAGTATCCTCAGGAGCAAGTGCCACATTCCTGAAGTACTTACCGCTTCCGGTCACGAGGAAGTATTCTCCCGCAAGCTCAGGAACCTCAGTACCTATCTCCTTCCACTCCGCCGGAGCGAAGCACTCTTTTATGCTCTTAACCTCCTCCTCCTTTATACGGTAGCTTAGGTTTCCGCCGTTTCTCTCATGAAAACCCAAGTTCCATCCGTCATCGGCCATCCTTATGAATCCTTTTACGAATTCTGCATCTGTTACTTTTCCCATATCTTTATTCTTCTCTTTCCTTAATGTATTATATGTATTATTTGTATTGTATATATTATTATTTTCTGTTACTCAGCGTTTCTTTTTCATAGGCAAGCACATCCTCGAACCATTCAAGCTCACCCTTCACACCGCATCTTCTTAAGTACTCATCCCATACGGCACCCACAGGGAGCAGCTTAAGTCCCTCCTGACACGCCATAAGCTCTGAGAATCTGCCTGCATTCTGAAGCTCCTTAAGTTTGTCATGCGGCATGAGCATGGCATTAAGCAGTGCCTTCTGCCAATTCCTGAAGCCTGTCGCCCACGCACCTATCCTGTTGATAGAGGCATCGAAGTAGTCAAGTGCCATATATACCCTGTCAAGTGCATCACTGCGCACTATCTCCTTGGCCATCTCCTTAGTCTCATCATCGAATAGCACTACATGGTCGGAATCCCATCTGACGGGTCTGGTTATATGAAGAGCTATCTCATCGAAGAAGCACAGAAGCGCCGGTATCTTGTCCGATACAACCTCTGTAGGATGATAGTGTCCGTTGTCCATAAGCGGGATACACCTGTCATGTGTTGCGGCGAAGCTTAGAGCGAATTCACTTGAGCCTGCCGTGAAGGACTCCACTCCTATACCGAATACCTTAGACTCTACACAGGGCTTAACCTTATCAAAATCATAGCTTTCCGTGAATATCTGCTCAAGCGAATCCTTATATCTGAGTCTCGGTCCCATTCTGTCCGCCGGGATATCCTTATATCCGTCTCCGATCCAGAAGTTGATCACACAGGTCTGTCCCGTCTCCCTTGCAAAATAGTTCGCTATCCTTATACACGCCTTACCGTGCTCGATCCAGAATCTACGAACATTCTCATCCGGACTCGTAAGCGTCAGTCCGTCCTTGACCATAGGATGTGAGAAGAAGGTAGGATTAAAGTCGATCCCCACTCCGTACTCCTTGGCAAGCTCTACCCACCTCTTAAAGTGCCTGGGCTCTATCTTATCCCTGTCGGCGAACTCGCCTTCGTCAAAAATAGCATAGCTTGCATGTACGTTCAGCTTCTTCGTGCCGGGAGTGATCTCGAATACCTTCCTTATATCCTCGAAAAGCTCTTCGGGATTACGTGCCCTTCCGAGGTAATTGCCTGTGGTCTGGATACCTCCGGTCAGGGGCCCCTTCTGGTCGAAGCCTGTCACATCATCTCCCTGCCAGCAGTGAAGCGATACGGGGATACTTTTAAGCTTATCAAGCACCTTCTCCGTGTCCACGCCAAGCCCTGCGTATTGTTCCTTGGCAATTTCATAAGCATTCATAGTTTTCTCTTCCTTTCATTTATTCCTTTATTGCTGCATTTATGACTGATAACGCAATTACTGCGATTTTTTTCACACCGGCATCACGGCTCATATATCCTTATGTTGGCAGACCTGCCTATCAGAGCTCTTCCGGAATTCAGGTCCTCAACCCTTCCGGCTGCGATAAGCATCGTGAGTATATTGCCAAGGGCAGTTCCCTCCGACGGGCCTGCCAGGACCCTCTTACCTGTCTTCTTAGCCGTCACTTCATTAAGATACTCCGCATTGGAGCCTCCGCCGATTATATTGATGCTGTCATATCTTATACCCGTCATCTCTTCGATCTCTTCCGCCGTCCTCTTATAGCATTCGGCTAAGGAGTTGTATATGACTCTTGCGTAATCCCCGACGGTTACGGGCAGCTCCAGGGAATTGTCCGCAATATAAGCATCTATCTCATCCTTCATTGAATCGGGGGCTAAGAATCTCTCGTCATTGGCATCCACTATACTTTCTACAGTACTTTGCTCAGCCAGCCTCACCATCTGTGAATAACTCATATCCGGCGCGATCTCCTCACGTACCGACTGCAACATCCACAACCCCATTATGTTCTTGAGATATCTGAAGCGGTACTCATATCCGCCCTCGTTGGTGAAATTATACTCTCTGCTTCTGTCACTGCATATGGGCGACTTAAGCTCTGTGCCCATAAGCGACCATGTTCCGGAGCTTATATACAGAACATTCTCTGTAAGAGCAGGTACGGACATTATTGCCGAGGCTGTATCATGGCTTGCCGCCAGTACTACCTTGGGGCTATAGCCAATCCTGTCCGCTATCTCAGCCGTCACATTACCAAGTATCCTGCCCGGAGCCTCTATCGGCAGCAGAAGCCTTGAGGGTATCCCAAGCCTCTCTGTAAGCTCCGTATCCCAAGTCCCCGATGCGGCATTGACCATGCCCGTAGTCGTTGCATTGGTATATTCCTGTGTCTTAATTCCCGTTAAGAGATAATTGTAATAGTCAGGCAACATAAGCATGCACTCTGCCCTGTCTATATACTCCGGTCTGTCCTTAATGAGCGACAGAAGCTGATATACCGTGTTGAACTTCTGCTTCTGTATCCCCGTATGCTCATACATATGCGTAAAGGGCAGTACCTTCTCCGCTTCCTCTATGATCCCGTCCGTCCTTGAATCTCTGTAGGATACGGCATTGCCTATCATTCTGCCTTCCTTATCAAGCAGGACGAAATCAACTCCCCATGTGTCTATCGCCACATATTCCGGTTCCTTCCCGATCTCCCTGCACCTCTTAAGTCCGGTTACGATATTTTCAAAAAAGCCGTCGATATCCCACACCTTTTCATTATCTTTTTCCGTAAAACCTGTCTTGAATCTGTGAACCTCCTCGGTTATAAGCCTGTTATCCTCCATGTGTCCCAGAATACAGCAGGCTGACGATGCACCGAAATCAATCGCCAGACAGTAACCCTCCATTGCTTTACCTCCTTACACCATTATGCAATACCTTTCATCAGAGCCTCACGCCCGATGTTATTATCGATTATCGCCCCGTCATATTCGGTCTTCTCCCGTTTAAGTATATCATACGGAAGCCGGTTCGTAATCCATCTGTGTACTTAAAAAAATACAATTATTATTGAGTATGGTATTGAAATATCATATCCATCTATTATATGTTAAAAATGATAGGTATAGTGAAGTTGTTGTTTTGGTATGGGGGTTATTTCTATGTATTATCAACCAACTGTTTCCAGAAATGAAATGAATGAAAAGACAATGAGATTCCTTGACCGCTTTGTTAAGAGAGTTAAAGGCAATCCACCCGGAGTGTGCCCCATTGCGGTTCAGTTATCCTTCCTGCAGAGCGCAAGAAGCCAGACCTGCGGTAAATGTGTTCCCTGCCGGGACGGTCTTGCACAGGTCGAATCCATGATGAAGAATATCTTGGACGGCAAGGCAGGCATGAGTACTCTTAATGATATGGTAGAGCTGTGCCACACCATAGAGGATACTGCGGATTGCGCCATCGGATATGAGGCAGCAAGGATCGTCTTAGAAAGCGTTGACCTTTTTAAAGATGAATACTTAAGCCATATCAATCAGCACAGGTGTCTGCCGGAGGTAGGCCAGAAGATACCCTGTGTGTCATACTGTCCGGCACATGTGGATATACCCAATTATATCGCGCTTATAGGCGAGCACAGATATGCGGATGCCATCAACTGTATCAGACTTGACAATCCTTTCCCCACAGCCTGCGCGTTCATATGCGAGCATCCCTGTGAGGAGAAGTGCAGACGCGATATCCTTGACAGTCCCATCAATATAAGAGGACTTAAGAAATTCGCCGTGGATCAGATATCTGCGGATCAGGTGAAGGTGCCTGAATGCAATGTCACTACCGGCAAGAGGATCGCCGTTATAGGCGGCGGCCCGTCAGGACTTACTACAGCCTACTATCTCTCACTTATGGGACATAAGGTCGTGATATTCGAAGAGAAGGAGAAGCTCGGCGGAATGTTAAGATACGGCATTCCCAATTACAGACTTCCCAAGGACAGACTTGATCAGGATATAAGCGCCATACTCTCCACCGGCAATATCGAGGTCAGATGCAATGTGAATATCCCCGATGATGTCACAATGGAGGAAATAGACAGAGATTATGACGCTGTATACTTCTCCATCGGGGCGCAGCACGGACGTAAGGTGGAAGTACCGGGCTCTCACGCCGATGGCGTATATTCGGCAGTAGATGTACTTAACGAGATCGGACGCGGCAATATCCCCGACTACACCGGCAAAAGGGTAGTGGTCGTCGGCGGCGGCAATGTGGCAATGGATGCGAGCAGAAGCGCCATACGCTGCAATGCGGATGAGGTCACTGTAATCTACAGAAGAAGACAGGTAGATATGACTGCTCTCCCAAGTGAGATTCAGGGAGCGATAGAGGAGGGCGTTGAACTGCTTACACTCAATGCTCCAAGGGCAGTGGAGGTCGATGATGCCAATAAGGTTATAGGCTTTAGGATGCAGCCTCAGATAATATCCGCCTACAGAGCAGGCAAGCCCACCGTAACGGATGCCGACGAGGATACCCGTATACATCCGTGTGATATCATACTGATGGCTGTCGGTCAGGAGATTTATTCAGAGCCCTTCGCAGAATATGATGTTAATCCCAAGCGTAAGTCCTTCGATACAGAGCCCACGACAAGGCTTAAGACACATAAGAAGTATTTTGCCGGAGGTGACTGCGTATTCGGTCCGTCTACCGTCATCAAGGCAATAGGAGCAGGCAAGGTGGCTGCGATCAATATAGATGATTATCTTGGCTACCATCATAAGATCCTCAGCTCGATAGACTATCCGACTCCCAAGGATAATGACAGGACGCATATCGGCCGCGTACATCTGACAGACCGTTCGGCAAGGGAACGCAAGCATAACTTTGAGCCCGTAGAGAACGGTATGTCATACGACGAGGCAATGCAGGAATGCAGGAAGTGCTTAAGATGCGATCATTACGGATGCGGTGTCGTGGAAGGAGGCAGGATATGAGTACTAAGAATATCAGTTTAACTATAGATGACAGATCGATAACCGTCCAAGAGGGCACCACGATCTTAGAGGCCGCACGCCTTAATGACTTAAGTATCCCCACTCTGTGCTATCTTAAGGAGATCAACGAGATAGGTGCGTGCAAGATGTGTGTGGTGGAGCTTGAGGGTTATGACCATCTTGTTACCTCCTGCAATACCATGGCAAGAGACGGCATGGTCATACATACCGCAAGCGACAAGGTCATAAGAAGCCGTAAGCAGATGCTCAATCTCCTGCTTGCCAATCATGATGTAAGATGCTTCTCCTGCGCCAAGTCGGGAAGTTGCAGCCTTCAGGATCTGTCCAATGAATACGGGATCACCGAATCCATATATAAGGGCAATGAAGCTAAGATTCCTGCCAAGACGGAGAATCCCTTCTTAACCTACTATCCTGAGCTTTGCATCAATTGTCAGCGCTGTGTCAGCACATGTCACAAGGTAGCAGGTAACGGCGTACTTCACAATGCCAAGTTAGGAACAAGAACCCTGATAGATGCGCCCTTTGGCCCCGACTGGAAGGAGACGGACTGCGAATCCTGCGGCAACTGCGCGCAAGCCTGTCCTACAGGAGCATTGATCGCCAAGAATAAGAAAAAATATCAGCCCGGACGGATAGAAAAGGTTCTGACGACCTGTCCTCATTGTGCGACCGGATGTCAGTATTACCTCATAGTCAAGGATAATGTCATAGTGGATGTCGAACCGGCTAACGGTCCTTCCAATAAGGGAATGCTGTGCGTTAAGGGGCGCTTCGGTTCATTTAATTTCGTTCATTCCCCCGAACGGCTGAAGCATCCTCTTATCAAGGATTCAAACGGTGAATTCAGACAGGCAACATGGGATGAGGCAATGGAGCTTATCGCAACCAGATTCTCCGAGATCAAGTCCGGTTACGGGCCCGATGCTCTGGCAGGTTTTGCCTGCTCGCGTTCGACCAATGAAGATATATATATGTTCCAGAAGATGGTAAGATGCGCCTTCGGAACCAATAATGTAGATAACTGTGCAAGGGTATGCCACTCTGCATCCGTACACGGGCTTGCCATGACACTCGGTTCAGGTGCAATGACCAATCCCATCGGAGATATCACAGGTGACGTGGATGTCATAATGCTTGTGGGCTCCAATCCGGAGGAGGCGCATCCTGTTGTAGGTATGCAGATAAGACAGGCTGTTGCAAGAGGTACCAGACTCATAGTAGTAGATCCTCGTGACATCGGCTTGTCCGGACAGGCAGATATCCATCTTAAGCTTAAGCCCGGAACCAATGTAGCTTTTGCCAACGGAATGATGAACGTCATCATTAATGAAGGACTTGCCGATGAGGAATTCATCAGGACAAGAACCGAAGGGTATGAAGAGCTTAAGGCTATAGTCATGGAATATACACCCGATAAGGTTGCCGGGATCTGCCACATCGATCCGGATCACTTAAGAGAAGCCGCTTTGATGTATGCCAAGGCAGATAAGGCTCCCATCATATACTGTCTTGGTGTAACGGAGCATTCAACAGGTACAGAGGGTGTCATGTCGATGTCTAACCTTGCGATGCTTACAGGCAAGCTCGGAAGAAGCGGTTGCGGAGTCAATCCGTTAAGAGGACAGAATAACGTACAGGGCGCATGCGACATGGGAGCCATGCCCGGACATTTCCCCGGCTACCAGAAGATAACCGACGAGGCTGTCATGGATAAGTTCGAGAAAGCATGGGGAACCACCCTTAATAAAAAGCCCGGAACATATGCAACAGATGTGTTCGGAGCTGCCATTAAAAAGGATATCCGCGGTCTCTTCATCTTCGGAGAAGATCCTATCGTAACGGATGCGGATCAGCATCATGTCAGGAAAGCGCTTGAAAACCTTGACTTCCTTGTAGTGGATGATCTGTTCATGACAGAGACAGCCCGCCTTGCAGATGTGGTTCTGCCGGGAATCAGCTATGCCGAGAAGGAAGGCACTTTCTCCAATACCGAACGAAGAGTTCAAAGAGTCCGCAAGGCAGTCACACTCGATGGAGAGATGAGAGCCGATACGGTCATCTTCACAGACCTCATGAACAGGATGGGATATAAGCAGCCTGCGCTTCGTCCGGATGAGATAATGGACGAGATCGCATCTGTAACACCCAGCTTTGCGGGTATCTCGCATTCAAGGCTTGACAGGACGAAGGACGGTCTCCAGTGGCCTTGTACCGCTAAGGATCATCCTGGCACGCCCATCATGCATGTAGGCAGCTTCGCAAGAGGCTTAGGATGGTTCTATCCGGCACGCTATATCGAGAGCGCTGAGCTTCCGGATGATGAATATCCCTTCATACTTATGACCGGACGTATCCTCTATCATTACAATACCAGAGCCATGACAGGCAAGACTCCGGGACTTATGGAGAGAGAAGGTCACTCCTTCATAGAGGTCAATATGGCAGATGCCGTCAGACTCGGAATAGAGAACGGAGATCTTATAAGGGTGATATCCAGACGCGGAAGCCTTACCACAACAGCCAGAGTCGGTAACAAGGTATCCGAATCCGAGACATGGATGCCCTTCCACTTCCCTGACGGTAATGCCAATGTCTTAACCAACGCTGCGCTTGATAAGTACGCCAGAATTCCCGAATACAAGGTCTGCGCGGTAAGACTTGAGAAGATTGAACATACTGATAATTACGATGAATGGAGTGACGAATGGCCAAGCACAGACAGCCTGCAATAGAATACCGTAATTACGATCTGCCGGATTTTTCCCGATAGTGGTTCTGACGGGTGAAATATGGAGAATACCGGACCATCCGTCCGGTGTTCTTCATTTTCACAACCGCCTTGAGA
This sequence comes from Lachnospiraceae bacterium UBA3826, assembly GCA_002393095.1. Taxonomy (GTDB): domain Bacteria; phylum Bacillota; class Clostridia; order Lachnospirales; family Lachnospiraceae; genus Colinaster. The sequence goes on from DGII01000160.1 coordinate 15,561, forward strand.
TCGGACTGTGCCAGAGTGACAGCGGTACTCTTGAGATCAAGAATTCATCATACCCTTTCACCTTCGGAGATATAACACTGATAGGGAGCGATGTATGTCATACAACCTACTCCACTCCCGGAACCTCCAGCAAATGGTCCTATATATTCTTGGATTTTGAGCAGCTTTTGACGCCGTACTTTCCCCTTTCACTCTTCATTGACAGGGGACGGTATAACGATCTTATACACTCTGCTTTCTCCATTCTGCATTCTGCCGAGGACCCAAGGCTGCTGCATTACATAGAGGACATTATAGATGCATATATCCTAAAGCCGGCTAACTACCAGTTCCTTATACGAGGACTAGCGATCTCGCTGCTTGTCAATCTGTTAAATATCGAGACAGACAGGGCCGAGCCGCTTACAATAAGCGAGAATATCCGCAAGGAATCCACGCTTATCATAACACCGGCTCTTGAGTTCATCCGCAGTAACTATATGAGTGAATTCGGTGTAGATACCCTTGCCGATCTGTGTCATATGAGCCAGACGCACTTCAGACGTATCTTCACTCAGACCTTACAGACAAGTCCTCTTGACTACCTGAACAGGTATCGTATAGAGAAGGCCGCTTTCCTGCTCTCCAGCACCAATACTCCCGTCATTGACGTAGCTTCCGAGGTTGGCTTCAGATCCATATCAAGCTTCAACAGGCATTTTTTATCCATCATGAAGACATCGCCTCTTAAGTGGAGAAATCAGGCATCATTCATCAAAAACCAGTCGGTTCTTAAATATACCGGCTGGCTCATCCCCCCCTTCAGAAGATAAAAAAAATAACTCAGGCACTCCTTAAACGGAGAGCCTGAGCCTTAATGTATTGGAGTAAATTGGTTGGTGTTGCCGTCTTTACTTAGGTAAGTGAGATGTCATACCGTTATTATATGCCTCAGCACGCTCATCAATGATCGCCTGAAATCCGGCATCAAGATATTCCTGACTGTACTGTGCATATAAGGTCTCGAATTCATCCGGTGAGCATGTGGTAAGCTTGGTTCTGTATTCCTCATACTTACCGAGGAGACTCATCTCTATTTATATATGGAATTTTGTCATTCATTATCTTTGTTTTTTCTCCCCTCAATGTGACTGCTCTTTTTCCAGCTTTGAAAACATCAGCCAGATCAGCTTATGCTTTAATATGTACCGCCCCTTCGCTTTATCATAATCAATAAAAATGTAGAATTCTACATTTTCAGTGATTGTCTTAATAGAATGAAACACCCCAGGACAGTTGTCATGAGGTGTAATAAGTCGTATATAATTGCCCAAAGATGTAATACGTTGTATAACGATTATCTCTTTGAGAACTTTTTCACTGTCTTAAGTGCCTTGTTTTGGGCATTTGTAAGG
>DGII01000029.1 GCA_002393095.1 Lachnospiraceae bacterium UBA3826
AATACATAAGTATCTTGAGATCAAGGGCGGCAAGAAGCCCTCGACTCCTGTTACCTTCATCTTCGGCGCCAAGGCCGCCCCTGCATATGTAATAGCGCAGGATATCATTCATCTGCTGCTCTGCCTGCAGGATATCGTATCCAACGACCCTGATGTAAGCCCTTACATGAAGGTCATAATGGTAGAGAATTACAATGTAAGCTATGCGGAGAAGCTGGTACCTGCTGCCGATATCTCCGAGCAGATATCCCTCGCCAGCAAGGAAGCCTCCGGTACAGGTAATATGAAGCTTATGCTTAACGGCGCCGTGACACTGGGTACTTCTGACGGAGCCAATGTGGAGATACATGAGCTTGTGGGTGATGACAATATATACATCTTCGGCGAGAAGTCAGATGCAGTCATTAAGCACTATGAGAAATCCGATTATGTGTCTAAGGACTATTACAAGAAAAATCCCGCCATCAAGGAGGCTGTAGACTTCATTACATCCAAGCAGGTACTTAAGGTCGGCTCTAAGGAGAATCTTGAGAGACTCCATAAGGAGCTTATCAACAAAGACTGGTTCATGACACTTCTCGATTTCGATGACTATGTCAAGACCAAGGATAGGATGCTTGCCGATTATGAGGACAGAGCAAAATGGCGCAAGATGATGCTTGTCAATATCGCCAAGGCCGGTTACTTCTCATCAGACAGAACGATAGCCGATTACGACAGGGACATCTGGCACCTCCGTGAACAGGTTAAGTAGAGAAAATAAGGGCGATATGCGTCATGCACATCGCCCTGTCTGTTACAGCTTTAAAAGCAGCTATCTATTATATCCTTCCTGCCTTCACATCATCAAAGGTCTTAACCATTGCTTCGGAAGGAGCCTTGGTACAGAGTGATACGATCACGATAAGTACAAGGCTTATGAAGAAGCCTACTACAAGGGAATAAAGACCTGTCACATCACCGAGAGTCTGCCCTGACATGAGCGGGATATAATCCCAGAGGATTACCGTAGCCGCTCCGCTTGCAACACCCGCTATGGCACCTGCGAGGTTGGTCCTTCTCCAGAAGAGTGCCATTACGACTGTAGGTCCGAAGGCTGCACCGAGTCCTGCCCACGCATCCGATACAAGCTTCATGATGGAGCTGTTGGGGTTCCACGCTATCACATAAGCGATTATGGCGATCACAAGCACCGTGATACGGCTGATCCTAAGTATCTTATCATCATCGGCTTCCTTACGCATAACACCTACATATATATCCTCGGATACAGCCGATGCAGATACTAAAAGCTGTGAATCGGCGGTTGACATGATAGCTGCCAGTATACCGCATAAGAAGAGTCCACCAAGTAGCGGCACTCTTATATCCTCTGTGAAGAGCTTAAGTATCATCTCTATGAATACCTTCTCTTCCGCTCCGTCAGTAAGAAGTGCGGGAAGATATGCTCTTCCGACCACACCAATGACAACGGCAAGTCCAAGCGAAAGGATTACCCAGACAATGGCAATCGCCTTGCTCTTGGCAAGCTCCTTCTCATCCTTGACAGCCATGAAGCGGACAAGCACATGAGGCATACCACAGTATCCGAGCCCCCATGCAAGCTGCGAGATTATAGATACAGCCGTGATGGGATTACCATCACCGTCCTGCATTATATTAAGGTATCCGGATGTATTGACTACACCCGTAGCAAGAAGTCCTCTGCTTATATCACCGTCTATGAGGCCATATGCCAGAATCGGTACTAAGAGCAGAGCCACCAGCATAAGCAAGCCCTGAATAAGATCTGTGGTACATACGGCAAGGAATCCGCCCATGAAGGTATACGCCAGTATAACTACCGCTCCTATGGTAAGAGCTATATGATAATCTATACCGAATACGGAATTAAAAAGCTTACCGCCTGAGGCAAGTGCCGATGCGGTATATACAAGGAAAAAGATGACTATCACAACGGATGATACTCCGAGTAATACCTTCTTCTTATCCTCGAATCTGTTCTCGAAAAATCTTGGAAGTGTTAAAGAGTTATTGGCTGCTATGGTATATCTTCTAAGTCTCTTGGATATCACCAGCCAATTGACTATAGTACCGATGAGAAGTCCTATCGCAATCCACGACTGACCTGTGCCGAGAGCATATACGCTTCCCGGAAGTCCCATAAGCAGCCATCCGCTCATGTCGGATGCCTGCGCAGACATGGCTGCAACCCATCCCGTCAGCTTACGTCCTCCCAGAAAATAATCCTCGGAATTGGTATTCTGCCTGGCATAGATCGCACCTATCACCACCATCACTATCAGGTAGCAGACAAAAGCTACCAGAAACCATTCAATATTACCCATTAAAGCTCTCCCTCCTTCTCTATACTTATCCGCTCCGGTCTACTGCTCCAGCTTGGTAGAAGTATAATTCGCATCATCATTGGCTCTCACAAGATTCTTGATATCGCTGTCCTTATTGGATGCCGACACTATATGTCCCGAATCAAGATCCGCCACGATAGTTCCGTCAGCTTTCTTAATTACATCCTTATATACCACTACTGCCTCAGTCGATACGCTTCGACCATCCGACTGGGTTATGGCACCGTCATATACTATCTTGATATCATTGATCTGCTGTCCGGGTTCTCCCATATGATCTTCATTGATGCAGGTAAAATACGAAGAAATATATACGGGATTACGCCATGCAAAGGTATACTCTCCACCGGATGTCGTATACATCACGCCTGCCGACATGAACACCCTTAATCCGAACTCATTGGCATCTCCCGGTGCCGTACCAAAAAGCGTAGCTCCGTGTTCCTTCATCTGATCAAGAAGCTCCTGCGGAACCTCTGCTGCATCCGTTAAGTATCTGTCCACACCTGTTATGGTGAATCTCTTCCTATAGCCCTCTTCGCCCTGCTGGATGTCATATGCATTGGCTACAGCCGCTTCCGCATCGAATGATGCCTCGACTACGACTTCATCGCCTTCGTCATAGAATTCCTTGGGCTCAACTATCGTATATACCACATCCGCTATGGGCTGTGTCGTACTTACATTCTCCACACTCACTGTAAGTAACGGAGCAACTCCTTCATATGTAAGCTTAGCTCCGCTAAAAAGCTCATCATAGGTTATGACCTTACCTTCCGGCAGGTTCTTAATGGTCACGAACTCATTGCCGCCCCTTACTCTTAAGCTTAAGTTCTTGGCAAGCTCCTTATTATAGTTATAGGAAATCTCAACCTTGTCTCCGTTGCTTAACTCGCCGTTGACCGTCTCATCAGTCTCAAGTATACTCACATCCACAGTCTGGAAGAAATCCTCAAGCCCTGCCATAGTAGCTGTATTGGTCTTAAGCGTACCGTGTCCGTCATAACCCGATACCTCTGCCGTAGTCAGCTCACTTAGATTAACATATGTGTATCTGGCAAATCCCACCAGATATATAACAATGACAAGCGCAAATGCAAGTGCCGTAAGGCCCGCTATCCGTCCGCATAACTGCAATGTCCTTCTGCGCTTCGTCATCCTGCGCCGCTTAGGCGGCTGTATGACTCTCTTAGTCTCTAATACACCCATAATTCACCATACTGCTATGAATCAAATCCTGTCTGCTTTACAATATACAATAACATCAAACCAATCTTCTGCATCACAAATACACGCACCATTTTAAGCGTACGCTTTAATATAGTAGCAAAAAGAAGGCTAAGCGTCAATGCTTAGCCCATGTATTTATTAAAAAAATGTAACAATCCTTCATATCCTACTTACCATCGGGCTTGGAAAAATCCATAACTGCCTTGACCGACTTCATGCAGGCATTCCTAAGGCCGCTTTCTTCCAAGGCTTCGACTCCTCTTATGGTACTTCCCGCAGGAGAGCACACCGCATCCTTAAGCACTCCGGGATGTGAACCGCTCTGAAGCTGCAGCTTGGCAGAGCCGAGCATGGTCTGGCTTACGAACTTATAAGCAAGGGTTCTGGGTATACCGTACTTGACCGCCGCATCCGCATAAGCCTCCATTATCATATCCATGAATGCCGGGCCACAGCCTGTCACGGCCGAGCCTATAGCCATAAGCTCAGTCGGAAGCTCCTCCACGAGACCTAAGCTGCCGAAGAGGTCCATAAGCTCCGCCCTTTCGTCTTCCTTAAGTGAATTAACCCTTTCGAACAGAAGAACACCCTCTCCCACCATGGCGGGAGTATTGGGCATTACACACTGTATCCTTGTATCCGATCCGAGTATCTTCTCATATCTGTCATGATTCCAGCCTGCCGCAATGGACAGAAGTGCCTTATCCTTAAGATCCCCCTTGATCTCATCAAGTACATCCTCGATCTGATATGGCTTGCAGGCTATAACAACCACATCCACGCTTGTCACAAGTGCCTTCGGTGTCGGTGCCGGCACAAAGCCTATCTTGGCCGCATTGCTCTTAAGCTTATCCTGATGAGGTGCATATGCATATACATCCGAACCGTCTATTCTGTCACTGTAGATAAATCCCGCAGCTATTGCCTGCGCCATGTTACCCATTCCTATAAATCCGATCTTCATATCTCCATCCTTTCCGACCGCATCCTGCGTCAATCTTTTTACAAACCGTAATCTTTTATAAAGCGAACTGGAACACTATATATCCCACATAGATCGCAAGCAATGCTATTCCCTGCGCTCTGTACAGCTTACCCTTAATGACCGCCGGCAGTGTCAGAAGAAGCATCACGGTAAGCATCACCGGTGTATCCACTACAAGGGATGCGTTCATACCCGCTATGGTCTTCTCAACCGGGATGTGGAAGGGCTGTATGGTCATCGATACACCGCTTACAAGTACGAGGTTAAAAAGATTGGCACCTATGACATTGCCAAGCGATAATGCTCCGTGTCCCTTAGCAAGTGACGTAATGGCCGTCACAAGCTCCGGAAGTGATGTCCCGAGTGCGACGAAGGTAAGGGCTATCACCGATGTTGGCACTCCAAGTGCCGTAGCGATAAGTGTTCCGTTATCAACCAGAAGATTGGCACCCACTGTTATAAGTGCTGCGCCGACTATGATACGCCCTATATCGAACACAAGACTTTCCTTAAAGCCCCCCGCCTGCTGCCTGCCGCTCTCATCATCAGAGCTTACAGCCTCGTCCTCACCTGTCTGTGAAGCCGATGACTTGGACGAAGACATCGCCTCTCTGACAGTCGTGACCATATAGATAATGAACATCGCCAAAAGGATGATTCCCGTTATCCTTGAAAAATATCCAGTTATATAAGCTGTGGCTGCATAGAATACTGCCGCTATGAAGAAGCATATGACCGGCTTATACAATTCCTTCTTACCGACCGGCGCAGGCTTGATAGCTATTGTAAGCGCCGCTATAAGTGAGGTATTACATATGATCGACCCTATGGCATTACCATATGCTATATCACCTATGCCCTTAGCTGCCGAAGTCGCTGATACCATTACCTCCGGAAGCGTGGTCCCGATTGATACCACCGTTGCTCCGATCAGAAGCTCCGGTATGTGATATCTCTTGGCCACACCCGTTGCTCCGTCCACGAACCAGTTACCTCCGAATATCAGAAGTACCAAGCCTAAAATGAATAATAATACCGCAGTCAACATATCTCTGTTCCGTCTCCTCTGTATTTATTGCTTATGCAAAAGCCATGGCTCTTACTCAATATAAAGCATCAGTCCATCACTTACAGTCTATACCGATCAATGCAATAGGTGCCGTCAGCCCGTTACGAAGCCTCCCTACTATATCATCCATATCCTTGTAGGGTCCGAGCACTGAGCCGTCTCCGTACATATTGTGGATATAATATCCTCCGTCTCTTGAGATGCACACGCTGTGTATCTGTTCCCCTATCGTCGTCCTGTCGTTATACAGGGTGAGGATGGCTGTGCTGCTTCGATCAAGCAGCTCCTTCATCTTATCCTTCTTAACAGTCAGATGGGGCTTTAATCCGATGGACTTAAGCTTATCATACATGGCTCTTACGGATACTCCGAACCTTCCGCTTCTCATGATGCCGTCCTTCTCGAAGTCCTCTATGAGTCCCGGTATCGTATATCCCCGGATTCCAAGTGCGGTTAATGCATTATACACCGCTATGACCTCACAGCCCGCCTTATCCATGGTGGACATTCCAAGATACAGATCATCAAGTGCCCTCTGCTTTTCCATATAATGGCCGGGTCCGCCGTAATCATCGACACTTAATCTGCCAAGGTTACTCTCATTAAGCTCTCCGTGGCTTGCGGCATACATCTCGCCATGTCGTCCCAGAAAGCGCATCAACTGCATCATGGCGATAATCACTCCGTTGCCCACATGTAACGGTATAAAGGCATACAGCCACTTAACAAACCTGCCGGATCTTCTGCTCATAACTCCTTATTCATATCTGAGGGCCTCTATAGGATCAAGCTTCGCCGCTTTATTGGCAGGATAGTATCCGAAGAATACACCGATCGCCATGGAGAAGCCTATGGATAAGAGCACGCTCTTAACAGACACGGCAAATACCGTGGACTTTATAAGCTTAATCCCTCCGTACCCCATGAGTATTCCGAGTATCATTCCTATTATACCACCAATCAGGCAGATGACTATAGATTCCACAATAAATTGTATCCTTATGGAGCTGTTGGGCGCACCAAGTGCCTTACGGGTACCTATCTCCCTTGTACGCTCCGTGATGGATACAAGCATTATATTCATGACACCTATCCCGCCGACTAAAAGTGCTATTCCGGCTATGACCGAGATTGCAAGGGTAGTTGTTCCCATCATGCTGTTGATCTCTTCCATATAAGAATTCATTGAATATGCCCATATCTCGAAATCCTTGCTGTTCTCATAATACTTATTGAAGAAATCCTGCGTCTCGGTCACAAAGGCATTGACATCTATTCCCTGCTCGCCTATCACCGTGAACTCTTCGTAATTTGATTTGTGATTGATATTCTTGGCTGTTTTAAGCGGAATGTAGAGTTCGGTCTGGATATCCTTCTCTGCCACTGTTTCAAAATAATATGTCATCTGTTCATATTCGTACACTCCGATTATATTGAACAGATAATTCTTATTGCCAAGTTCAACATATACAGTACTTCCAAGTGCCGCTTCCATATCACCGTTAAACATATTGTTGACGAATTTGTCTGACACCATACAGACCTTGGCGGCACCGGCAAGCTCCTTCTCCGAGAAAACTCTGCCCGCCAACGGTTCCTTCTTGTCGGCATACAATCTGCCGAGATTCACGCCACGGATCGCAACATTGGCATAGAGATTACCGTCTTTAACCTGTGTCTGCCCCACATTCTCCGATGCGGCAAGTGCATATACCTTATCATCGTATGCCTCAATATACGCTTCCAGCATCTCTTCTGTTATAAAGTCACTGTCCTTAGGCTCCTTATTGCTCGATGTGGATGAATATATCATTCCACTGTCACTTATATCCTCCTCATTAAGCTTACGGGTCACCATTACATCTATATTGGATGCTCCCATGGATGCGAACTCATTGTTAAGCTCTGCCGTAAGGGAATTACCCACTGTCATTATGGCTATCACCGATGCGATGCCTATGATGATGCCAAGCATAGTAAGAAGAGCTCTCATCTTATTGGCTCTAAGACCGCTTAAGGCAAGCCTTATATTCTCTCCAAGCATCATACGGCAACACCTCCTCTGCCCTCTCTTACTCCTATGATCTCTCCGTCCTTGATGGTCACGATCCTGCCGCACTCCTCCGCAAGCTCCGGTGAATGTGTGATCAGTATTATGGTCTTACCCTGTTCCTTATGGAGCTTATGGAATATATCCATGACCATACGGCCTGTGGAAGAATCAAGAGCACCGGTAGGCTCATCGGCAAGGATTATAGCAGGATCATTAGCCATAGCTCTGGCTATAGCCACTCTCTGCTTCTGTCCTCCGGACAATTCCTCCGGAAGATGGTGCATTCTGTCCTCCATCCCCACCATCTCAAGTAAAGCCTTAGCCCTCCTGTTACGCTCCTTCATGCCTATCCCTGCGTATAGCATGGGAACTTCAATATTCTTGATGGCATTGGTCTTGGCTATCAGATTATATGTCTGGAAGACAAAGCCTATCTTCCTGTTCCTTATGCCGGACAGCTCCGCATCCTTGGCCTTGGTTATATCGATCCCGTCTAAGATGTATTCTCCCTCTGTAGGTCTGTCAAGGGAACCTATTATATTCATAAGCGTGGACTTGCCGCTTCCGGATGCACCCACGACCGCAACGAATTCGCCTTCGTATACGTCCAGATCAATGCCCTTAAGGACAGTAAGTTCATTGGGTGTCCCTATATAGAAGCGCTTGATGATGCCACGCATGTTGATTATCTGCTTTCTGTTATCTTCCATTACCCTCTTACATACCTCCCATGGGACCCATGGTAGACATCAGATCCTCCATACTGTCGAATCCTCCTCCGGGAATAACGACCACCATACCGTCACGAAGCTCAGGCGAGCTGATCTCAACATAATAATCTGTCTCAACACCGGATGTAACAGGTATCTTCTTGGTAGGCTTATTGCCTGCCGCAGTATTGATTGCAGCCATTGCAGCCTCTTCCTCTGTCATCTCTCCTGTCTCAGCCTCACCTGCTGCCTGTCCGTCATCCTCTACCTCAATATAATTCTTACCGTTCTCATCGGTCTGTAATGCCGAGAAAGGTACAGCATAGACTTCATCTGCCTCTTCTATTATGATGTTGAGCTTAGCCGTCATATCAAGCCTTAGGTCACTGCAATCCGACTTGATCAGCATCTTGACCGCATAATTGGATATGGAAGAGGTGACAGCCGAAGCATTACCGGAGGATGAAGCTGCTGCTACCGTGGCTCTTGGAGCTATCTCTGTTACAACCGCTTCAAGCTCCTCGTCTCCGGTTGCATTGGTCTTGAACTTCACAGTCTGTCCTTCCTTAACCTTATTGATATCATATTCATCTACTGAGGTCTCGATCGTATATGAGCTTAGATCCTCAATGGTCAGCAATGTCTGCCCGTTATATGCGTCGCCCTCTACCACATTGATAGCCGTTATGATGCCCTTAAAGGGTGCTTTTACTGTTGCATCCTCCATAAGTGTCTCATATTTTCGTACATTATCCTCATATGTTCTGCTTGCCACCGAGCTGTCAAGCTTGGCGCTGTCGTAATTATTCTCTGCATCCTTGACACCGTTGATGTCGCTTCTGAACTTATCCTCCTGAGTACGTTGTGCATTCTTAAGAGTATCTCCCGCACTGTTCATAGCTGTACTTGCCGAATCAACATTTGCTTTGGCAGCTTCCATCTTGCTCTTGGCTGTCTCCATGTTGGAAATCCTGCTGCTAAGTGCTTTGGCTTTCTCGGTAAGGCTGTTGTATTCTTCAAGATTAGATGCAGTGGCATTAACGGCAGATATATATTCGTTATTTGCCTTTTGTAATTCTGAAATAATCTGCTTTATATCACTTTTAATGCTGTCCTCTGCTGCATTGAATCCATCGACAAATTTATCTGCTGCGATATCAAGGTCAGAAGCTATGCTATCACCTGCTTTAAGCTTTGAAAGATCGTCCTTGACCGATATTCCCTCCGACGCATTAATATGCACAATCAATTGTTCTTTCTTGGCATTAAACTCACCCGCATCAGCAGTTGTCGAGATAGTCTTGGTATCATAGCTTTCTAACTTCTTCTTTACCTCCTGATACTCCTCCTGCAGATCGTAATACTCATCCTCATCCCAGTATTCCTCGTACACATCATAGACCTCATCGAATACTCTTGATGCTTCCGCCTTCTCACCCTTCTTGGTGTCATATATACGCTGTGCCTGATCCACGGCCTCTAAGTTCCTGTTGGTATCATTGACCGCATCCACCTGAGTGTTATACAGACCTCTGGTCTGATTATCCATAGAATTAGCCGTCTTCTTCTGAGAGATCGCCAGATCCTGCTTGGCATTGGCCAGATTCCTCTCGATATCCTCTGTGTTGAAGGTACACAGGATATCTCCCTCATTAACCTCATCACCCAGCTCGACATTAACAGCAGCTACCTTGGTATTGGCAAGTCCCGCCACCACGATATTCTTCTTCACAGCGCTCGATATCTTACCTGTACCGGACACAGACTTAACAAGATTACGCTTTTCAAGAACATATGTCTCCTGAGTCATCTGTCCCAGCATCTCTTCTGCCTTTTTCTTGGTCCTGATCACTAAAACGACAATCGCTATGACAATTACAGCGATCACTGCCATGATGATCACACCCTTCTTATGCTTCTTAATGAATTCCCCTGCTTTTTTCATATAAATCTCCAATCCACAGCGTTAACGGAAGAACCTGCCCATAATCACATATGATAACATATATAATAAAAAAATGTGGGTTTTTATGATAATTTAAGGAAAAAGTAAGATTTGAATTGTCATACTCCTTTGATTGGATTATAATATTATCTCGTAGGCGGTAACATCTTACTATATGTACCGCAGGGAGTATAATAAGAAAACGGAGAAGATAATGAGAGATTATTGCCTAAGCTGCTGTTCAACAGCAGATCTGAACGAACAGAGATTTAAGGAGCTTGAGATTAACTACATACCATTCCATTTTACTCTCGGAGGAAAGGAATATGTCGATGACTGCGGCAAGTCCGTATCGCCCACCGAGCTGTATCAAAGAATGCTTGCAGGCGAGGATAGCAAGACAAGTCAGGTGACTGTCAATGACTACATAAGATACTTTGAACAGATAATCAAAAGCGGCAAGGACATTCTGCATCTGACGCTTTCAAGTGGAATATCCGGAAGCTACAATTCAGCCTGTGTTGCAAGAGATGAGCTTCTGTATGAGTATCCGGATGCCAAGATATATGTAGTGGATTCATTGGCCGCTTCAAGCGGATACGGTCTGCTTATGGATAAGCTCTATGAGCTTAAGAAGGGTGGCATGGATATCGATGAGCTCTATAACTGGACTGAAGAGAATAAGTTAAGGCTTCACCACTGGTTCTTCTCATCAGACTTAACCTTCTTCATTAAGGGCGGTCGTGTGACCAAGACTGCCGGTCTTGTAGGCAATATCCTTAACATCTGCCCGATGCTTAATGTGGACTTCGAGGGCAAGCTTATACCCCGTGAGAAGATACGCGGTACCAACAAGGCCATCAAGAGAGCCGTGGAGCTTATGGAACAGCATGCAGAGAATGGTCTTGACTATGACGGCAAGGTATATATAAGCAATTCGGTATGTCTGGATGATGCCAAGAAGGAGGCTTCACTCATCGAAGAGAGATTCAAGAAGCTAAAAGGACACGTAGAGATATATCCCATAGGCGCCGTGATCGGCAGCCATACGGGACCCGGAACGGTGGCACTGTTCTTCTGGGGTGACAAGAGGGTTGATTAATATCAACCCTCTTTTTTATGCAATATAATTCGTAAGTCCTACTATGAGTGTCATGGTGATTATGGATAGAAGTGTCGAGGTCGATACTATGCGGGCGCTTAATTCCTCATCACAGTCATACTTGATGGCGAACATGGTCGTAAGCGCCGCCACAGGTGCGGATGCACATACTATCACCGCAGTGAGTATCACTCCTCTAAGTCCCATGGCATAGAGGATACCAAGCAGCGCAAGCGGGCCCACTATAAGCCTTATCAGATATACTATGAGTTCATCCGTACCTCCGAGAAGATCCTTAGGTTCGAACTTGGTAAGCGTATAACCGATTATAAGCATCGGAACAGGTGTATTAAGGGCCGCCAGATAATCCACGGGTATCTTGATGATATCCGGCAGAAGCGTGGATGTGAAGAAGAATATAAGCCCTATACACAGGGATATGATGCTTGGATTAAGGATTATCTTCTTAGTGGAGAAGCCCTTGGCTCCCTTGGCCATGGTATATTGACCGTATGACCATATCAATATATTGAATACCGCCAGATAAGCTGCGCCGTAGAATACTCCGTCAGGTCCAAGCAGCGCATTCAAAAGCGGTATCCCCATGAAGCCGCAATTGGAGAATATGGCGGCGAACTTAAGCACTCTGCGCTTCCCATCCTCACGGTTCTTAAAAATGATAAGCGCAAGCACAAGACAAAGCACATGTCCGATCAAGGCTCCCACAACAGCCTGTAAAAAGCCGCGAAGTAATACCGCCTCGAATTTTCTCTGGAAAGCTCCCACTATCACGCAGGGGTTGACCACATATATCATAAGGTCATTGATGCTCTTCACCGAATTCTGATCGATGATCCTTGCCTTACCAAGCCCGAAGCCAATGGCTATCAATATGAAAAGCACGAGCACCTGAGTGCCCACTATCGTAAAACTCTCTATCATGCCTTCACCTCAAGCCCCGGTTCGAAGCAGTCCATATAACGCAGCTTAAAAAGATTGGTTCTGTGCTTCCTGTCTATCAGCTCCTTAGTCGCCTTGTCATCTATCTCACCCGTCCTTATATATCTGTCGAGCACGGCATAAGTAAAGCCAAGATTGTCCTCATCCGTCTTGCCGC
>DGII01000002.1 GCA_002393095.1 Lachnospiraceae bacterium UBA3826
AGATCCAGTCTCAGACGGCAGCACATGGAACGTACATCACTGGGTTCCATATCGGAATTGATATAGTTTGAAAAATAAGGTGTTCCGTATTTAGAGGTCATTTCAAAGAGAAGTCTGTTGTTCTCTGTGTCTGACCAGTCAAAATCTCTTGTAATGGAATAAGTGGGGATAGGATACTGGAATCCGCGTCCGTTGGCATCTCCCTCTATCATGGTCTCAATGAAAGCCTTATTGACCATGTCCATCTCTTTCTTGCAGTCCTTATAACAGAAATCCTGCTCCACTCCGCCCACTATAGCCGGAAGCTCAGCCAGGTCCGCAGGAACCGTCCAGTCAAGGGTTATGTTGGAGAAGGGTGCCTGAGTACCCCAACGGCTGGGAGTATTCACGCCATACACAAATGCCTCTATGCACTTCTTGACCTCTCTGTAATTAAGCTTATCAACCTTTACAAAGGGTGCAAGGTATGTATCAAAGGAAGAGAATGCCTGGGCTCCTGCCCATTCGTTCTGCATTATTCCAAGAAAATTGACCATCTGGTTGCAGAGCACCGAAAGATGCGATGCGGGAGCGGATGTTATCTTGCCGGTGATGCCGCCAAGACCCTCTTTAATAAGCTGCTTAAGAGACCATCCTGCGCAGTATCCGGTAAGCATTGACAGATCGTGTATATGAATGTCCGCATTACGATGCGCCTTGGCTATCTCTTCGTCATATATCTCAGAGAGCCAGTAATTGGCTGTTACCGCGCCTGAATTGCTTAAGATAAGTCCTCCCACCGAATAGGTAACGGTAGAATTCTCCTTGACTCTCCAGTCCTCAACCTTAACGTAATTATTCACAACATCCTTATAATCAAGGATGGTTGACTTCATGGTACGAAGCTTTTCTCTCTGCTTACGATACAATATGTACGCCTTGGCTGCCTCCGTGTATCCGGCCTGCTCAAGAGTCTTCTCCACGCTGTCCTGAATATCCTCTACCTGAATCTTGTTCTCCTTGACCTTACTCTGGAAATCCGCCGTTACCCTGAGTGCCAAAAGATCCACTACATCATTGGTATACTGTACATCCGTAGCATTAAATGCCTTAATGATCGCATCGCTTATCTTAGCCAATGCAAAATCCGTCTCTTCTCCGTCCCTCTTAATTACCTGAAACATGAAACTCTCCAATCCCTCAAAAAATCATCCCAACAAACTAAAAAACTCGGTCTTAAAAACCCACCGAATCTATAATAACATTCTCTTTATAATAAGTCAACATAAAACACAAGATATTGTGTACGCATCCGTACGATAACATAACATGTTGTGTTTTTATATCTTGATTTTATGCATCGAAAAAGCCCGTTAATCAAGGGATTCTTAAGATAAACGGGCTTCAATTTGGTCAACATAATATTTTTCTTTTTTACTGCCGTATATAGTAGGCGGACACAGACGCGGGTAAATCATCCTTTAACAAACACATCATCTTGTGGACAGGAATGTATTCTCCCTTATAGCCGCCTGATCATCCGGATACTTCTTCAGGTACTCGCTCATAAGCGTCTTGGCTCTCTCAAAGTCTCCCATATACTCATTGGCAACTATCTCATTGTAGCTCAACACCTGTTCAAGCCCTGTTCCCTGAAGATTCCTGGCTGATGAGAAGGCATCTCTCGCTCCCGCATAATCTCCTGACTTAAGTCTGCTAAGGCCAAGCTGGTTATATATGACTGCTGCCTCAGGATGTCTGGTGAGGTAGTTCTGATAAGTACTTGTGGCATAATTATAATCACCAAGCATCTCATAGGTCTTACCTAAGAAAAGGATCGTATTCTGGTCATCATCATCCCTTGCTTCCTCAAGATATACCTTGGCATTCTCGTAATCCTCCATATAGAAGTATATTCGCCCCTTATCAAAGCCCGAAAGCTTCTTCTCCTTCTCCGCAAGGAACTGCTCTAGTATACTCCTTCCCTCGTCCTCATATGAAGCCTCCGTCAGCCTCCCTGCCACCTCGATGCGCAGGTCATAATCGTCCGGAGCCAGCTCTATAGCCTTATTAAAATCAGCCACAGCCTTCTCATGGTCGCCAAGCATAAGATAATCGCAGCCCCTCTTATACAGAGCAAGCACCTCCTTACCCTTAAGGCCTAAAATGTCCGTATATGTATCCACGGCAGATTCATAGTCCTTCATATGCTCATAGGTATCAGCAAGATAGTAATTGACATCATAATCAAGCGCATCCACCTGCCAGTCACTATACGAAAGCACTTCATGGAAGTCGTTGACCGCTTCTTCATATTGGGCAAGGCCCAGATGCGCTATGCCCCTCGCCCTTGCTATAAGCGCGGCATTCTCGCCGGCTTCCTCGGCAGAGGCAAGTGTCTCCAAAGCCGTCTCGTATTCAAGCGCCTCTATCTCGCTCATGGCTGTCTCCGTGAACCCTTTTGTTCCCGGAACACCGCAGCCCGTAATACCCGCAAGCATGATAAGCAATACAGGTATCATATATTTTATTCCGGTTGATATCTCTTTTTTTCTGCTCATATATACGTCATCTGTCTGTCAGTCTAGCCCTTATTCTGCTTAGCCACTACACTTTCTCCGCAATACTTCTGCCTTAGCTTCGGCTTCTCGATCTTGCCTGTGGGATTGCGTGGTATATCTTCGAATACTATATGATGCGGTCTCTTATATCTGGGAAGCTTCATGCAGAACTCGTTTATCTCCTCCTGCGTGCACTCCATGCCATCCTTGACCTCAATAATGGCCATTGTAGCCTCTCCAAGCCTTGCATCCGGAACTCCTATGACAGCCACATCCTTGACCTTATCATAGCCACGTATGAAATTCTCTATCTGTACAGGATAGATGTTCTCACCGCCTGAGATCACCACATCCTTCTTACGATCCACAAGGAAGATAAAGCCGTCCTCATCCTCCATTGCCATATCTCCGGTCAAAAGCCACTCGCCCTTAAGCACTTCATCCGTAGATGCCTTGTCATTGTAATAGCAGGTCATGACACCGGGTCCCGATACGCATAGCTCACCGACTTCACCCTGCTTAACCTCATTACCCTCTTCATCTATGATCTTGGTCTTCCAGCCGTAGCCGGCTTTACCGATAGCACCTACCTTATGAATATTCTCCACGCCTAAGTGTACGGCACCGGGGCCTATGGATTCGCTTAGGCCGTAATTGGTATCATACTGATGATTGGGGAAGTGCTCTCTCCACCTTGCTATAAGGCTCGGAGGAACAGGCTGCGCCCCTATATGCATAAGCCTCCACTGCGAAAGCTCATACTGGCTAAGGTCGATATCCCCTCTGTCAATGGCATCGAGTATATCCTGCGCCCAAGGCACCAAAAGCCACACTATGGTACACTTCTCAGCAGATACGGCTTCGATTATCGTCTTAGGCTTGGTTCCCTTAAGCAATACTGCCTTACCGCCCACCAGGAAGCTTCCGAACCAGTGCATCTTGGCTCCCGTATGATACAGCGGAGGGATGCACAGGAACACATCATCCTTGGTCTGACCGTGATGAGCCTGCTCTACCTTGCATGAATGCATAAGACTTATATGATTATGCAATATAGCCTTGGGGAATCCTGTCGTACCCGATGAAAAATATATTGCGGCATCATCCTCATCCTTAAGCTTTATCCGGGGTGACTGACTGGAGCTGTTGGCTGTAAGCTCGGAATAATCCTCGGCAAAAGAAGGGCAATTCGCACCGACATAGAAAAGGAGCCTGTTCTTGCCTATGGAATCCGCTATCTCCTCTATACGGCCGATGAATTCCGGCCCGAATACAAGTACGTCCACTTCAGCGAGATTAAGACAGTATTCTATCTCATCCGATGCGTATCTGAAATTAAGCGGCACTGCTATCGCGCCGGTCTTGAGTATACCAAAGTATATAGGAAGCCACTCAAGGCAATTCATTAGCAGTATAGCTACCTTATCGCCCTTCTTAACTCCCCTCGACAATAAAAGATTGGCAAAACGGTTCGCCTTCTCATTGAAGACATTCCATGTGATCTCTCTGCGATAATGGGCCGTAGGCGCAGGCTCGGTAAGCTCGTACTCCTTCCATGTGACCCTTCTGACCTCCTTGATCTCCGGATTGATCTCCACAAGACATATATCGTCTCCGTATTTACTGCAATTCTGTTCCAAAATCTCTGTGATCGGCATAATCCTTATCCTGTTCTTTCTATTAATAATTAATTCAAGAATGTGTCTTTTCACATCCGACTATTCGATTCTATCATCTGCACATCTATTATTCAAGAGTGCAACGCGCTAAAGTATCCGGCTATGGTTTTATAAGTATGTCCACGGTATGGGCCGCCGCGCCTATAAGCTCCTGTCTTGAGGATATACTCATCACATACTCTTCATACCTTTCAAATTCCTCATCGCTTAATCCTTTAAGAGTCTTCCTTATATAATTGGTCGGCCCGTCCGGACTGATGAGCATATATCTGTCAAGTCCGGAAGCCTTATACAGCCTGTCTATGTCTTCTACCCTTACATAGTCATATATATCCTTCTCTTCGGATATACAGTGATAATCGCCATCCAGTCTGCCGTCTCTTATGCACTCCGCCAGATGTCCTTCGTTAAGGGCATAGGTCACAAAGGCATATTCATTCATGCAATAGCCCACATATATATATCCGCCGCTTTTCACTACTCTCTTCGCCTCATTAAGAGCCTTAAGCTTATCCTCATAAGTAAAAAGGTGGTACATCGGGCCGAGCATTATGGCAATATCATAGTGATCGTCCTCTATCCCCTTAAGCCTTCTGGCATCAAGCTTAAGGCACTTAAGCTCATCCGATTTAAGCTTCATACGCGACAGATTGTGCTTGACCGGCTCGACCGCACAGACCTCATAGCCCCTCTTGGCAAGCGGAACAGCATATCTGCCGGTTCCCGCGCCTATATCTATGATACTTATATCCCTGTTTTCTCGCTCCTTGGACAGACTCTTTAAGCGTTCATCGATATATCTCATGGTCACTCTGTATTCTATCTGTCCGTGACGGGAATCAAGCCGTTTGTCCTCATTAAATTTTCCGTAATATTCTTCGATAATATTCATATCGCATATTATAGCATAAATGTGGTATACTTAACCTATGAAAAAGAACACTTATGTCACTGACACAATTGATGATGTTCAGCTTCTTAACAAAGTAAGATACTATAAGCCCGATGAAGAGCTCCCGCTTTATGCGGATTACCCCATGAGTCTGCTGACCCCTATACTGGCCAGACGCATAAATCTTGCGGATCCTTCTTTTAGGGGCAATGACCTGCATAAGCACTGTGAATTCGAATTCGTCACAGTATTATCGGGAAGTGTCTCCCTGAATTTCGGAGACATGTCCATACATGTAGGCGCAGGCGGCGGTATCTGCATCAAAAGAGGCATCGTCCACGCGATCGAGGCGGATTCCGATAAGAATACCGAGTTAGAGCTTATTCATTTTCACCATTCACTCTTATTCGGCACGACCTTAAATATGCTTGGCTGTAAGAACCTGGCAAACCTTCTTAATAACGATGCATACAGATATTCGCTCTATGATCCCAAGGAGCCGAATGATGCCGCCATTATCAAGCGTGCTCACGATGTATATATGTATATGAATTCGGAGCTTCGTGCCGGAGAATTACGTGCCATTTCAGCCTTGTACGATATATGGGGAATGGATATGGAGAATCGCGTAGATATAACGGTCATACCGCTGACCAAGCAGCAGGCCCTTGATAACCAGCGCATTGCCAAGGCTACCGAATACATATCCGAGCACTATGCGGAGGATATCCTCTTATCAGACATCTCCGGTGTATGTGATGTAAGTGACAGCGAGTGCTGCAGAACCTTCCAGAGAGCGCTGCACTCGTCGCCCATAGATTATATCAACAGATACAGAGTCTTCACCGCAGCGGAGATCCTTACCAATGATGTGAACAATACTCCCATGTCGGATATTGCTCTTATGGTAGGCTTCAATTATGCAAGCTATTTTAACAAAACCTTCAAAAGATATATAGGCATGACGCCCATGCAATACAGGAAGAAGAACAATAAGGGAGAGCTATACAGGAAGAGTCAGCAGGAATTCAGGATTTGATAAGCAGTCCTGTATCCTCCTTAAGCCCAAGCTTGATGTTCATACACTGTATAGCCGCACCGGAGGCACCCTTGCCAAGATTGTCAAACCTTGCAGAGATAAGTATTCTGTCTTCATTACCGGATACTATTATCTCTGCATCATCTCTTCCCGAGAAGGCATTGGCCGACAAGAAGCCCTTAAGCTCCTCATTATTCTCATATCCTGATTCCCTGACCTTGATGAATGCTTCACCGGCATAATGCTTGGCATACATATCTCTCACTTCCTCAACGGAAAGCTTTTTTTCAAAAAGTCTGACACTAAGCGGCACAGAAACTATCATTCCGCTGTAATAATCATCTACCACCGGCGTAAAAAGGGGCTCATAGTCAAGTCCCGGTATGGCTTTCATCTCCTTAAGATGCTTGTGCATCTGTGAAAGCGCATATTCTCTGGGCGCATACAGCTCCTCGCTCTTATCCTCACCTTCATAGAGAGCTATCGCCTTTTTGCCGGCTCCGCTGTAGCCTGAAAGCGCTGTGGCAAAGAAGGGATAGTCCGCTGCCACAACCCCATTTTTCACAAGAGGGTAGGCAATCATATTAAAGCCCGATGCATAACAGCCGGGTACCGCTATCCTTCTGCTGTTCCTTATCTTCTCTCTGAAGTCCCCGGATAACTCTGGCAGTCCGTATGCCCAGTCAGGCAGTGTTCTGTGCGCCGTAGATGCGTCAATTATCACGGTATGGTCGTTATCTTTGTCCACAAGGTCTACCGCCTCTATAGCCGCCGCATCCGGCAGGCATAAGAACGTAATGTCGGATGAATTAATGAGCCTTCTTCGCTCAGCCGCATCCTTGCGAAGCTCGCTGTCTATCTTAAGAAGCTCCACGTCCTTCCTGTCCTCGAAGCGCTCAAGGATACGAAGTCCGGTTGTACCTTCACCGCCGTCTATGAATATCCTGCACTTATCACTCATACAGATTCCTCTCCTTCACTTAGCCTTCATTCATCTTAAGCAGCTTGGCTGCCTGATCGGCCGCAATACAAGCATCCAGTATCTCCTGAAGGTCTCCGTTCATGATCTTGTCTAGCTTATATAACGTAAGACCTATCCTGTGATCCGTCACCCTTCCCTGTGGGAAATTATAAGTACGAATCTTCTCCGAGCGGTCTCCCGTACCTATCTGCGAACGTCTGGCCTCGGCTTCGGCATCATGGGCATTCTGCATTGCAAGATCGTATAATTTGGTTCTTAGCAATGCATACGCCTTGGCCTTATTCTGTATCTGACTCTTCTCAGTCTGAGAATAAATGACTATTCCCGTAGGTATATGTGTCAATCTCACGGCGGAGTCCGTAGTGTTGACACACTGGCCTCCCGCTCCGGATGCACGCATGACATCTATCTTGATATCCTTCTCATCTATCACCACATCAACCTCTTCTGCCTCAGGCATAACCGCCACGGTTATGGTTGATGTATGTATACGGCCTCCCGACTCAGTCTCCGGCACACGCTGAACCCTATGTACGCCGCTTTCGTACTTCATGACGGAATATGCGCCCTGTCCGCTTAACATGAAGGTCACGCTTTTCATACCGCCTATACCGATCTCTTCCATCTCAAGCGTCTCTACCTTCCAACGTCTGCTCTCAGCATAATGTACATACATACGGTAGATCTCCGCAGCGAAGAGGGCCGCTTCATCGCCTCCGGCACCTGCCCTTATCTCCACGATAACATTCTTATCATCATTGGGGTCCTTCGGAAGCAGCAGTATCTTAAGCCTTTTCTCAAGCTTCTCAACCCCCTCCTTGGCCTGTGCCAGTTCATCCTTAAGCATCTGACGCATCTCCTCATCGGATTCTCCGTCAAGGAGGCTTAAGGAATCCTCTATAGTCTCATTACACTTCTTATATTCTCTGTATGCCTCTACTATCGGCGTAAGATCCGCCTGCTCCTTCATAAGCGAGGTGAATCTCTTCTGATCATCCGTGACCCCCGGTTCACTTAGCTCATTCATGATCTCTTCATATCGTCTGAGCAGATCTTCAAGTTTATCAAACATAGCTATCTTCTCCATTCTCCGCAGATGACCCTGTCGTTACCGCCAAGATCCTTGTATATCTCTATGTCAGCAAATCCCCTTTTCTCCATAATAAGGTTCACTGCAGCCCCCTGGTCATATCCTATCTCCATATAGAGTCTGCCACCTCTGACAAGATGATCCGGTGCTTCCTCCACGATCCTTCTATAGAACTTAAGCCCATCATCATCACCGTCAAGAGCGATCACAGGTTCATAATCCCTTACCTCCCTCATGAGTGTAGGGATCACTCCGGTAGGTATATAGGGAGGATTGCTCACAATTAAATCATACTTTAATTTTATATCATTGTTTGCTTCCCCGGCTTTAGCAAGGGCATCAAAAAGGTCTCCTTCGCAGAAGCCGGCATTCACATTATGCTTTTTTGCATTCGTTGCCGCAACCTTAAGAGCCTTATCCGATATGTCGATACCGGTACCTCTGCAATCATGCATATAATGCAGAAGGCTTATAAGTATGCAGCCGCTTCCGGTACATACATCAAGGATATCGATCCCCGACAGCCCAAGCCTTAAGACCTCCTCAACCAGTATCTCCGTATCGTATCTGGGGATAAGCACATCCGGACTGACCGTGAATTCAAGCCCCATGAATTCCTGCTTTCCGGTGATATACTGTACCGGAACATGCTCCGTTCTTCTCTTTAACGCTTCCCTGTATGCGGATACTCTGTCTTGTCGAACCTCTTCCTCCTGATGAATGCACAGGTCATTATAGGTAACACCTGCTATGTATTCCAGCAAAAGCCTTGCGTCACTTTTCGCCTCGTCAATACCTGCCTTGGTGAGTATCTCTACTCCCTCGTCATAACACTGCTTTTTAGTCAATACGGCCGAATCTGTCATGATATCACAATTCATCATCCTCATATTCGAAGTTCTCTTTAAGGAAGGCTCTCCAATCGAATACTGCTTCCACAGACTTAATGGCCACAGCCACCATCTCCTCATCAGGCTCCTTGGTGGTCAGCCTTTGAAGCAGAAGTCCGGGTGCCGATATGAACCTTGTAAGCACATTATCCTTCTTACCCGCAAGACGGATAAGCTCATAGGATATCCCTGCTATAACAGGTATCAGTAATATCCTTATCACTACCTTCAGGATCGGATTCTTAACGGTAATGAACATGAATAATATTATACTGACAAGCATTACGAAAAGCAGGAAGCTTGTTCCGCATCTTCTGTGATATCTCGATGATCTTAAGACATTGTGAACATTGAGATTATGGCCTCTTTCGATACAGTTGATGCACTTGTGCTCGGCTCCGTGGTACTGATAGAGCCTCTTGATATCCTTCATGGCCGTGATCGCCACGATATATATAAGGAAGATCAACAGTCTGATAAGTCCTTCGAAGATCGCTAAAAGCGAAGCATTCCTTACATACCTTTCAAGCAGTGTTGAGAGATAATAAGGCAATACCATGAATATGCCTATGGCAAGGACAAAAGAGATGAGTATGGTGAGCACGGAAAAGGTCTTCCTTGATTTGTCACCAAGCATCTTATCCGCTGCAGTATCCGCCGCATCCTTGTCTTCATAGAATGAGGCCGAATAGTCCAGGGTTCTCATGCCAAGTATAAGCGAATCAATGAAATTGAACACTCCCCTTATGAATGGAACCTTGGTGATCCTGCTGCCATGAAGTATGCCGTGATATTCCTCGGTATCGATCTCTATCTCTCCGTCCGGCTTCCTGACAGCCACGGCATATAACTCCTTATTCTTCATCATAACGCCCTCAAGTACTGCCTGTCCGCCTATACCTGAGTAGCATACCTTCTTCTTTCTTGCCATGAATTCTCCTTTATATCATATGTGTCCAATATATCAAGAGATAAAATATAAGGTTGAGATCCTCCCGACCTCAACCTTAATATACTACGCAACAAAATCAAGCACTAAGCATTAACGCCATACTTCCTATTGAACTTATCAATACGTCCGTCGGCTCTGGCAGACTTCTGCTGGCCTGTATAGAACGAATGGCACTTACTGCATACTTCCACATGTATCTCAGGCTTGGTAGAGCCTGTTACAAAAGTGTTACCACAGTTACAGGTAACTGTTGCCTGATAGTACTCAGGATGAATTCCTTCTCTCATGTCTTCACCTCTCTATAATAAAAGTATTGTTCTCATCCGCTACCGTCCGTTTTTAACCGAACAGCTATATGATTGTAGCACAGTTGCACCTCTTAGGCAATACCAAAATGTCAAAATACTTTCTTTTTTTTATAAAGATCAGAATATCTTCATCTTCTTCATCATCTGGGTGAATTCCAGATTGTTCCTGGTACGCGCAAAAAGGTCGATGACCTTATCAGCCGCCTCTTCCGCCTTCATACCGTTAAAGGCGCGTCTCATGGTGGCTACGGCCTCCTGCTCATCCGGTGTAAGCAGCAGATCGTCTCTTCTCGTACCGGACTTAAGGATATCTATGGCAGGGAATACTCTTCTCTCGGAAAGTTTCCTGTCAAGCACCATCTCCATGTTACCGGTACCCTTGAATTCCTCGTATACCACATCGTCCATCTTACTTCCGGTCTCAACCAGTGCCGTCGCGAGTATCGTCAGGCTTCCGCCCTCCCTTATATTACGGGCCGCACCGAAGAACTTCTTGGGCATATGAAGCGCTGCCGGATCAAGACCTCCGGAAAGCGTACGTCCTGATGGCGGAACGGTAAGGTTATAGGCTCTGGTAAGCCTTGTGATACTGTCTATTAATATCATCACGTCCTTACCATGCTCTACAAGCCTTCTGGCTCTCTCAATCACCATCTCCGATACTCTCTTATGATGCTCCGGAAGCTCATCAAAGGTCGAATATATAACCTCTACGTTGGGTCCCTCTATGGCTTCTCTTATATCCGTAACCTCCTCAGGTCTCTCATCAATGAGCAGTACGATAAGGTGTATCTCCGGATTATTGGCCTTAACAGACTTGGCCACCTCTTTAAGCAAGGTCGTCTTACCTGCCTTGGGAGGCGACACGATCATACCTCTCTGCCCCTTACCCACAGGACTCATGATATCCATTATCCTCATGGCTACAGAACCGCCGGGATGCTCAAGCTTAAGCTTCTCATCCGGGAAGATAGGTGTCATATCCTCAAAATTAGGCCGCCTTAATATCTCCTCAGGAGTGCAGTCATTGATGGTCTTAACAAAAAGCAGTGCCGAGAACTTCTCATTCTGGCTCTTGATACGTGTATTACCGGTCACTATATCACCGGTCTTAAGTCTGAAACGCTTGATCTGACTTGGCGCAACATATACATCATTCTCACCCGGCAGATAATTGGCAGATCTTATGAAGCCGAAGCCGTCAGGCATAACCTCAAGTATACCCGATACCTGAATTCCGCTGTCAAGCTCCTTAAGGCTGTCATCCTTATTCTCCTGCTGCTCTGCAGGTGAATCCTGATCCGCGCTACGGGATGTCTTGGCAGAAGCAGGCTTGTCCTTGGCATCCGTCTTAACGTCACTCCCCGGCTTAGACTCTGCCTTGGCCTTGGACTCTGTCTTGGCAGGAGCCGTGCCTATCTCATCGGCATTCTTACTGCCGCCGCTTTCCTTGCTTTCCTTCTTGTCAAGCTCCAGCATGGCATCTATCAGATCCGCCTTGGACATCTTAGAGGTCCCCTTGATACCTCTTTGCTTTGCGATAGCCTTAAGGTCTGCTATCGCCAGTGATTCATACCTTTCCCTTGTCATCAAATACCTCTCTTAATTCATAATACAAAAAACATGCCTGTCTGACGTAAATTCTATCTTAAACAATTCAATGCTGAAAAAAGTATCGATACGATACTCCAAGAACCGAATTACTTCTTATTGTCTATTATACATGAAATCCCAAAAAAGGAAAGACCTTTTTCGGGATTTATACGCTGATATATAACCTTGGTCATTAAAAGACAGTTATTTTATAAGTGCCTTGACAGCCTCGGCAACCTTATCGGCAACTCTCGGATCGAATGCCTCCGGCATGATCATATCCTCACACAGCTCATCATCCGACACAAGGGAGGCTATGGCCTTGGCAGCCGCAAGCTTCATCTCCTCCGTGATCTGCTTAGCCCTTCCTTCCAAGGCGCCCTTGAATATTCCGGGGAAAGCCACCACATTATTGATCTGATTGGGGAAATCACTTCTGCCGGTTCCGACAATGCGGGCTCCGGCAGCCTTGGCAACATCCGGCATTATCTCAGGTACGGGATTGCTCATGGCAAAAATTATGGGATCTGCTGCCATTGACTTAACCATCTCGGCTGTCATGGTGTTCGGTGCGGACACCCCGACGAATATATCGGCATTCTTAATAACATCAGCCAGCGAGCCCTTCTCATCATCGGGATTGGTAAGTGTAAGCATCTCCTTCTTGGAGGAATTAAGATCCGTCCTGTCGGATGCTATGGCGCCTGTCCTGTCAACCATTATGATGTTCTTAAATCCATAGCTTAACAGAAGCTTGGTAATGGCCACTCCCGCGCTTCCGGCACCATTGACCACTATCTTACAGCTCTCTATGGGCTTTTTAACTATCTTAAGGGCGTTGATTGTGGCTGCAAGCACAACTATCGCCGTACCGTGCTGATCATCATGGAATACCGGAATATCAAGTGTAGCCTTAAGTCTCTCTTCTATCTCGAAGCATCTGGGCGCCGAGATATCTTCAAGGTTGATGCCTCCAAAGCCCGGTGCTAAATATGTGACGGCCTTGATTATCTCTTCGGTGTCCTGTGTATCAAGACATATAGGCACTGCATTGACTCCGCCGAATTCCTTGAAAAGCACCGCCTTACCCTCCATGACCGGCATTGCTGCCTTGGCGCCTATATTGCCAAGACCAAGTACCGCACTTCCGTCGGATACCACCGCAATGGTATTGGCCTTCATCGTATACTTATAGACAAGCTCCTCGTCGGCAGCTATGGCCTTACAGGGCTCAGCCACTCCCGGAGTATAGGCTATTGCCAGATCCTCTCTTGTCTTAACCTTGCTCTTGGCTACGGTCTCGATCTTACCGTTCCATTCTTCGTGCATCTGCATCGCTTTTTCTGCTGTTGTCATTATTTTTCCATTCCTTTTCTTTATTATTAATGCGTCTTCGCCGCATTGATGATCATGTAACGTCTATTCTTCAGCCTCGGATCTTATCCGCTTCATATGCTCCTTAATCTTCTTCTCATATCCGTTATCGGAGGGCTTATAGAATTCCTTGCCGGACAGCTCATATGGAAGGTATTGCTGCTTCACATAGTGATTCTTATAATCATGAGCATATTTATATCCTATGCCGTGTCCAAGCTTGGCCGCTCCCTTATAGTGCGAATCCTGCAAGTGCGCAGGGACAGGAAGCGAACCCGTCTCCTTAACCGTATTCATAGCCTCGTATATTCCGCAGGACGCATTGGACTTGGGTGCTGTCGCTATGTATGTGGCAGCCTGCGCAAGTATCAACTGACTCTCCGGCATTCCCACTCTCTCTACTGCCTGTGCAGCGGCAACAGCTACCTGCAGAGCATTAGGATCTGCATTACCCACATCCTCGGATGCGCATATCATGATTCGCCTTGCAATGAACTTCACATCCTCACCGGCATACAGCATCTTGGCAAGGTAATACATCACAGCATCGGGGTCTGAGCCCCTCATGCTCTTGATAAATGCGGATATGGTATCGTAATGGTTATCTCCCGTCTTATCAAAGCGAACCACCCTCTTCTGTATACAGTCCTCAATTATCGGAAGAGTTATGTGTATCCTGCCATCCTCGGACTTATCGGTAGTCAGTACCGCAAGCTCCACGGCGTTAAGGGCATGCCTTGCATCGCCTCCCGATATATCCGCCAATGCCTCCACCGCTTCATCGCTCATATCGGCATTATAGGCTCCAAGGCCTCTCTCGCTGTCTGTAAGCGCCCTGTGTATCAGTTCCTTGATATCATCTATATCAAGCGGCTTAAGCTCGAATATCATAGACCTTGATATCAAGGCCCCGTTGACCTCGAAGAAGGGGTTCTCCGTAGTGGCGCCGATCAAGATTATGGTGCCGTCCTCCACAAAGGGAAGGAGATAATCCTGCTGACCCTTATTGAACCGGTGTATCTCATCTATAAAAAGGATAGTCTTCTTACCGTACATCCCCGCAGTCTGCTTCGCAGCCTCGGTGACCTCCTCCATCTCCTTCTTGCCGGAGGTGGTAGCATTGATCTGCTTAAAATCACTGCTTGTCGTATTAGCTATGACTCTTGCCAATGTCGTCTTGCCTGTTCCCGGCGGCCCGTAGAATATCAGACTGCTTAGCTTATCAGCTTTAATGGCACGGTATAAAAGCTTATCCTTGCCCACTATATGCTGTTGTCCCACGACCTCATCAAGAGTCCGGGGTCTTAGCCTTGCGGCAAGTGGCGACTCCTTCTCTTTATTGGTCTCTCTCATATAATCGAATAAGTCCATTGCTATGTATTATATACCACCAAACGCTTATTCTCAATAAGAAGCTTTCAGAGATCCTCCTTATTCCAATCCGTGAGCGCGTAAAGTTTTCAATTCACTAAGACAAACTTAGTGATTCTAAGATTTTACCAGCCTTGCGGATTTTATAAAGGGTTGATGAGTTTATAAGAAGTTAATAAATTTTATAAATTATTGTTAGCACTCAGCCTTGACGAGTGCTAATTCTGTATTATAATTAGATTCATAAGGGGATTAAGGAGGTAAGCATATGAATATAAGTAAATTCACACAGAAATCAATAGAAGCGGTACAGAATATGGAGAAGGTTGCTATGGAGTACGGTAATCAGGAGATCGAACAGGAACACCTTTTATACTCGCTGATCACCATAGAGGACAGCCTGATAGCAAAGCTCATCGAGAAGATGGAGATCAGATTCTCCGAATTCAAGAAGCGTACTGAGCAGGCTTTGGATAAGAGGGTCAAGGTACAGGGCGGTCAGCCCTATGTGGGACAGGCTCTTAATAAGGTGCTCATAACCGCAGAGGATGAAGCCAGGCATATGGGAGATGAATATGTGTCGGTTGAGCATCTATTCCTGAGCATGATAAAGAATCCGAACAAAGAAATTAAATCTATATTTAATGAATACGGAATTACCAGAGACAGATTCCTTCAGGCGCTTCAGGCGGTCAGAGGCAATCATACGGTGACAAGCGATAATCCGGAGGCTACTTACGATACCTTGGAGAAGTACGGACAGGAGCTTGTAAGCAAGGCCAGGGAGCAGAAGCTTGATCCCGTTATAGGACGAGATGAAGAGATAAGGAATGTCATCCGTATCCTTTCAAGGAAGACCAAGAATAACCCGGTACTCATAGGTGAGCCAGGTGTAGGTAAGACCGCTGTAGCAGAGGGACTGGCCGAACGTATAGCAAGAGGCGATGTGCCTCAGGCACTTAAAGATAAGAAGATATTCGCTCTTGATATGGGCGCACTTGTAGCAGGCGCCAAGTACAGGGGTGAGTTCGAGGAGAGACTTAAGGCTGTCCTTGAGGATGTGAAGAATTCGGACGGTGAGATCATCCTCTTTATAGATGAGCTGCATACCATAGTGGGCGCCGGTAAGACGGACGGAGCCCTCGATGCGGGCAATATGCTTAAGCCCATGCTTGCAAGAGGAGAGCTTCACTGCATAGGTGCCACGACACTTAATGAATACAGGCAGTATATAGAGAAGGATGCCGCTTTGGAGAGAAGATTCCAGCCTGTTATGGTAGATGAGCCGACAGTTGAGGACACCATATCCATCCTGAGAGGACTTAAGGAGAGATACGAGAATTACCACCATGTTAAGATACTGGACAATGCGCTTGTATCGGCGGCTACACTTTCTCACAGATATATAAGTGACAGATTCCTGCCTGATAAGGCCATAGACCTTGTGGATGAGGCATGTGCCCTTATTAAGACGGAGATGGACTCCATGCCTGCGGAGATGGATGAGATGAGCCGTAAGATCACGCAGCTTCAGATAGAGGAAGCGGCGCTTAAGAAGGAAGAGGATAAGCTGTCTAAGGAGAGACTTGAGGCTTTGCAGAAGGAGCTTGCCGAGCTTCAGGATGAATATAATGTGAAGAAGGCCGAGCTTGACAATGAGAAATCGGCAGTAGGCAAGCTCTCTGCCCTTCGTGAACAGAGAGAGCAGCTTAAGAATGACATTGAGATAGCCAAGCGGGAGGGTAATTATGAGAAGGCAGGCGAGCTTGAATACGGCAGACTCCCTGATGTAATAAGACAGATTGAGGCCCAAGAAGCGGCTACAGGCGGTCAGATGAAGCTTGTACATGAGGCTGTGACAGATGACGAGATAGCCCGTATAGTATCACGCTGGACGGGAATACCCGTAAGCAGGCTTGGTGAATCCGAACGCAATAAGACCCTGCATCTTGATGAAGAGCTGCATAAGAGAGTCATCGGTCAGGATGAGGGAGTCACCAAGGTGACAGAGGCAATAATCAGATCGAAGGCAGGTATCAAGGACCCTACCAAGCCCATCGGTTCATTCTTATTCCTTGGTCCTACGGGCGTAGGTAAGACTGAGCTTGCCAAGAGCTTAGCCGAAGCGCTCTTCGATGATGAGAATAATATGGTTCGTATAGATATGTCGGAGTATATGG
>DGII01000095.1 GCA_002393095.1 Lachnospiraceae bacterium UBA3826
AAGATAGAGTTGATTCAGTCCTATTAATAATCGGAAAATAATAGGACCAAAGAAGATAACAGGTAATTTGGTTCGAATATGATTCGAATAGGATTCAACTAGGATTCAAATATGATTCGAATATGATTCAAATATGATTCAATTATGATTCAAATATGGTTGAATAAACCGGAATATAATATTACTGAGGTGAAATACAATGAATAATGCACATGGAAAAGTGATTAAGTACGGAGATAATGTCGATACGGATGTGATCATTCCCGCAAGATATCTGAACAGCTCGGACCCTAAGGAGCTTGCAACACATTGCATGGAGGATCTTGATAAGGACTTCTTAAGCCGTATGAAGCCCGGAGATATAATGGTAGCCGAGAAGAATTTCGGCTGCGGTTCGTCAAGAGAGCATGCCCCCATAGCTATTAAGGCGTGTGGTATAAGCTGTGTGATCGCAGAGACTTTCGCAAGGATATTCTACAGAAATGCCATTAATATAGGACTTCCCATCATAGAGTGTCCGGAGGCCGTTAAGGGCATAGAGGATGGTGATGAGGTGTCAGTTGACTTTGACAGCGGTATAATAAAGAATGAGACTAAGGGAACAAGCTTTAAGGGACAGCCTTTCCCTGAGTTCATGCAGAAGATAATAGATGCGGAAGGACTTGTTAATTATATCAATTCCAAGTGATCCTTATGGAAAGAAAAATTCTTAACACCGCAGTTGCTGCGGATGAGATCAAAAATGAGAATATACTGCGCCCCGAATTCCTTAAGGATTATATAGGTCAGCGGAAGGTCAAGGAATCCATGCAGGTATATATAGATGCCGCCAAGGGCAGGGGAGAAAGTCTTGATCATGTGCTTCTGTACGGGCCGCCGGGACTTGGCAAGACGACTCTTGCTTGTATCCTTGCCAATGAGATGGGAGTTAATATCAAGATCACCTCAGGACCTGCCATAGAAAAGCCCGGTGAGCTTGCAGCCATCTTAAGTAAGCTAAGAGACGGAGACCTGCTCTTTGTGGATGAGATACACAGGCTTAACCGACAGGTGGAGGAGGTATTGTATCCTGCCATGGAGGATTATGCCATAGATGTTGTCACCGGAGTGGGGCCGGATGCCAGAAGCTACAGGCTTAAGCTTGCAAGATTCACACTCGTTGGAGCTACTACAAGAGCAGGAATGCTTACGGCTCCTTTAAGGGATCGTTTCGGAATGATACAGAGACTTGAGTTCTATACACCGGACGAGCTTAAGACCATCATCAATAACTCAGCCTTAAGGCTTGGCATCGACATAGATGATAAGGGTGCGTATGAGATGGCAAGGAGAAGCCGCGGCACTCCGAGAATCGCCAACAGACTCCTTAAGCGTGTCAGAGACTATGCGCAGGTTAAGTATGACGGTATCATAACGGAAGATGTGGCAAGAGAAGTATTAAGTATTTTGGATATTGATTCCAAGGGTCTTGATAAGACCGATAAGAACATACTTAATACAATAATAGACAAATTCGGTGGGGGACCTGTGGGGCTGGACACATTGGCAGCCACTATAGGCGAGGACCCCGGAACCATAGAGGATGTGTATGAACCGTTCCTGCTTATGAACGGATTCATTAACAGAACTCCGAAGGGTAGAATGGTTACAGAAGAGGCATA
The DNA here is from genome assembly GCA_002393095.1 of Lachnospiraceae bacterium UBA3826. Lineage (GTDB taxonomy): Bacteria > Bacillota > Clostridia > Lachnospirales > Lachnospiraceae > Colinaster. The sequence continues at coordinate 1,662 of DGII01000095.1, forward strand.
CAGACACCTTGGAATCATCGGATGAGAGGGTGATTCCAAGGTGTGGTCGGGATTTTATACTTGCAATTAGGAGGTATGAAGTCTATAATTCTAGTTGTATTTTATATGGATTGGATATTAAGGATCGCGTGATCTGCTAATATCCGTCCGGGTTATGAGTGGGAGTTTTGTATGGCTATCAAGACCGATGCAGAGGTTATAATAGGCGGTAAGGTTTTTACCATAAGCGGAACCGAGAGTGAAGAATATCTTCAGAAGGTTGCTTCATATATTAACGGCAAGTTCAATGAATACGCTCAGGTTGATGCTTTCAGACGGGCCAATGCCGAGAATCAGAATGTTCTGATGCAGCTTAATATAGCAGATGATTACTTCAAAGCAATGAACAGGGTAAGTTCAATGGAAGAGGATCTGGCGAGCAAGGAGAAGGAACTGTATGATCTGAAGCATGATCTGGTCAACTCACAGATGAAGCTTGAGAATCTGGAGAAGAGTAATAAGATCCTTAAGGAAGAGGCGTCCGAGAGGGATAAGAAGATAGTAAGGCTTGAGACTGAACTTAAGAGCCTTAAGAAATCATGATAATTAAGAGACAGGACAGGCCGGATGACCCGGACAATATGGATTACACGCAGGGAATCGCCAGATTCCCTTTTTATTTATGCAGCATATCGATAGGATTTTGGATATGAGTATGATAAAAAAGACGGAACTGCTTGCGCCGGCAGGCAATATGGAGTGCTTACAAGCTGCGGTGATGGCCGGAGCCGATGCGATATACCTTGCCGGCAAAAGCTTTGGCGCAAGGGCGAGCGCGGAGAATTTCACGGATGAAGAACTCATCGAGGCCCTTGATCTTGCGCATATCTACAATAAGAAGATATATCTGACACTTAATACCCTTATTAAAGAGAAGGAGTGGAAGGATATATACGGCTTTGTTGATCCGCTGTACAGAGCCGGACTTGACGGGGTAATAGTTCAGGACATCGGGCTTATCGGCTTTCTTAAGAAGGAATTCCCGTTACTTCCTCTTCACGCAAGTACTCAGATGACCATAACTCACACGGCGGGAGCGAAATATGCCCAAAAGCTTGGAGTCTGCCGTATAGTCACCGCAAGAGAGCTGTCTCTTAAGGAGATCAAGCATATAAAGGAGAATACGGGACTTGAGATAGAGGTATTTATCCATGGCGCAATGTGTTATTCATATTCGGGAGCGTGCCTTTTCAGCTCTTACCTTGGCGGAAGAAGCGGTAACAGAGGCAGATGTGCCGGACCATGCAGACTTCCGTATAACGGTGGGGAATATCCTTTAAGCATGAGAGATATGTGCCTTATTGATGATATGCATGAGCTTATGGATGCAGGCATTGATTCCTTCAAGATAGAAGGAAGACTTAAGAATCCAGAATATGTCGCAACTGTCACATCCATATACAGAAAATATATGGATAAATATTATGAAGGCGTGGTAAAAAAGGCTTCGGATGAAGATAAGAGCAAGCTGGAATCATTGTATCTGAGGGGAGGATATTCAACGGGATATCTTCATAAGCATAACGGAAAGGATATGATAAGCTTTGACAGTCCCTCATATAAGACGGACAGAGCCTTGCGGGAGAGGAAGGATTTTGCGGCTGACTACAAGGCCGATATCAGGCTCCCTGTAAGTATTAAGGCTTTTTTTCACGTGAAACAACCGATGCGTCTGGAACTTATATATGACAGCGATGTCAGTATATGCGTAAGCGGAGATGAGGTTACTAAAGCCAAGAATGCACCTGCCACTGTAGAGGATATTAAGAGCAGGCTTGGCAGGATGGGCAATACACCTTACGCCCCGGCAAGTATCGACATGGAATTGGATGATGACTGCTTCATTCCCGTTAAGTCGCTTAACGAATTAAGAAGAATGGCTGTGGAGAAGCTGACAGAAGCAAGACTTGCCATAATAAGAGATGAGAGATCGGAAAGTGGGAGTGCTTTATACGTTGTAAATGACGGGGCAACTATAACCAAGCGTGGGCCGGACAGTACTTTGGGAATCACACCTGAAAGAACATCAGAAATCACACCCGAAAGAGCATCAGAAAGCACACCTGAAAGAACATCAGAAAGCACACCCGAAAGGACATCAGAAAGAGCACCGGAAAGCGCATCTGGCAAGACCAAGGCACTGGATATATCAGTTACCGCAAGGGAACAGTTGGATGCTGTAGTCGGGCTTATAAAGGGCGGACTGACAAGTGATCTGGCATATAAAAGCATAGCCCTTTATATTCCTTATGATCTAATATACAGTGGTAAGATCATGACTAAAGAGCTTGCTAAGATCAAAGAATCTTGCGGGGATATGCTGATAATCGCGGCGCTTCCGAGAATATACAGGGAAAGGTCTGAAAGCTACATGAAAGAATTCCTTGCTTTTATAAAGGAGGAGTGCGGCGGTGGTGCCGGCAAGCAGGACATGACCTTAAATCGGAAGGAACGGCTTATCGACGGAATACTTGTCAAAAATGCCGAGCAGCTGCAGCTTATTGGCTGCGATGACACCCTGCGGGATAACGTTAAGATCATTGCGGATGTAGGCATATATTCATGGAATGCACACAGTCTTGCCACAGTGCTTAATGATTCGGACATGGCTTTTGTCCCGTATGAGTTAAGTCTGCATGAGCTGGAAGATATGTTGATGAATGAAAGCGGCATCTTATCGGGAGTGAGTGCGGACAGGATAGGAATGACCGTATACGGCAAGGCACCGCTAATGGTAAGCGCGAATTGCGTACTTAAGACATACGGAAAGTGCTCTGCCGATAAAAAGGGGTGCGGATATACATATATTAGGGACAGGCAGGGCAGGAGAGAGCCTGTATATAATAACTGCCTGCATTGCTATAATGAGATATATAACGCATTACCCACCTCGTGTCACAAATACATGGCTGATATAGACAGGCTCGGTATAGGGAGACTGCGTCTTGACTTTACGGATGAGACAGAAGAAGAGACGGGCAGGGTCGCAGCTTATTACTTAAGCGGGTGCGCGGGAGAATGTCCTTTGGGTGAATACACGACGGGGCATCTTCAAAAGGGAGCTATCTGATGTTATATATATACACTGAGATATCCAAGTATCTTATATTATGTTTTGCGCTCTTATACGTGCTTGAGTGTATCCTGTACGAAGCAAGGGGAGAGAGAAGCGTAAGGAGCAGGGGAATATATATAAGACAGGAGATATACATATTCATAATTCAGTTTTTGGGGTATTCCGTACTATGTCTTAAGTCGGGCAAGCTTGACTATGCATTCTTTGGAATATTTGTCCAGATCGTACTCTTTGGCTGCATAATCCTGTCTTATATGATCTATCCGAGGATTGACAGGATGCTGCTTAATAATATGGCTCTGCTCATCAGTACAGGTCTTATTATACTTAGCAGGATCGATCTCAATAAATCGCTTAAGCAATTCGCTATAGCGGCACTTTCCCTGATCATAGGCATGTTCATACCGTTGCTGCTTAAGAAATTCGGCTTTCTGCCTGACCTTGGCTACCTATACGCCATAGCCGGTCTTACAATGCTTTTTATCGTCCTGATACTCGGCCGGACCACATACGGCAGTAAGCTTAACTACACCATAGGGGGCATCACATTTCAACCATCGGAGATAGTTAAGGTCATATTCGTATTCGCCATAGCTGCCATTCTTGGCAAAGCCGAAAGCTTCTTCGATATCTTTATTGCCACACTTTTTGCGGCGGCTCATGTGGTAATACTGGTATGCTCAAGAGACTTGGGAAGCGGCCTTATATTTTTCGTAACCTATGTGTTCATGCTTTTTATAGCAACAAGGAGCTATGCCTTCCTTGGTGCGGGAATGCTTGCGGGTGTGGCAGGGGCGCTGCTTTCCTACAGGATATTCAGACATGTACAAGTCAGGGTACAGGCATTTCTTGATCCTTTTTCAACCATAGATAATCAGGGATATCAGATAACCCAGTCCCTATTTGGATTAAGCTATGGAAGCTATTTCGGTACGGGACTTATGAAGGGTACGCCCTCGGATATTCCTTTTGTGGATTCGGATTTCATTTTTTCGGCCGTAACCGAAGAGATGGGGGCTTTATTCGCCATTTGTATGCTCATGGTCTGCCTTTCATGCTTTATTATCATGATGCGCACATGTATGTCTGCGGACGGAAGATTCTTAAGGCTTATTGCCGGTGGGCTTGGAGTCATGTATATATTTCAGGTATTCCTGACCGTGGGAGGCGGGATCAAATTCATCCCCCTTACCGGAGTGACACTGCCTTTCGTAAGCTATGGTGGAACCAGTATGCTTGAAAGCGTTATAAGCTTCTACATAGTACAGGGTATCATCATAGAACGAAGGGATGCGCTTCATAAGGAAAAGGAAGGCAAGGCTGCAGCAGAACACAGACGCCCAAGAACGGTAGAGACTTGGATAACCGTGGGTACCTTTGTGTGCTTATTCCTTACGATGAGCGTCTATCTGTCCGTATATGTGGGCACCCATGAACAGGTATTGATAAGCAATTCATATAATTCCAGACAAAAGCTCCTTGCCAAAGAAAACATAAGAGGAACCATATATGACAGAGGCGGCAAGGTGTTAGCAACCACTCTCCAAGATGAAAACGGCAAGGAATACAGAAGCTATCCATACGGGAGTCTTTTTGCGCATGTGGTCGGATTCTCGACTAAGGGTAAGACAGGACTTGAAGCGGCAGAGAATTATTATCTTCTTAACTCCAATGTATCATTGGAAGAGAAGGTGGAGAATGATATAGACGGCAGGAAGAATCCCGGTAATGATGTCCACACATCCTTGGATGCGACCATACAGCAGATTGCATCCGACTCATTGGGTGTATGCAAGGGCGCAGTGATAGTATCCGAGGTGGAGACGGGCAGGATTCTGGCCATGGTATCGAAGCCTGATTTTGACCCTAACACGGTAGTACAGAACTGGGACAGATATGTGGCCAATACAGACGGCTCCTCCGTTCTGCTCAACAGAGCCACACAAGGTCTCTATGCGCCGGGTTCAACCTTTAAGATCGTGACAGCTCTTGAATATATAAGGGAGAATCCGGATTCGTACAATAATTATGTGTATAACTGTCAGGGACGGTATATACATGGGGATGACAGAATCAATTGCTATCATGGTTCCGTACACGGAAGCGTAGACCTGTATGATTCTTTTGCCAAGTCGTGCAATGCCTCATTTGCCAATATCGGTATGACGCTTAACAGGGATGAATACGGCAAGACGCTTAATAAGCTGCTTTTTAATGAGAAGCTTCCTCTTGATATCAATTATTCGGTCAGTAAGCTTAAGGTGAATAAGGATACCTCGGACAGTGACATGATACAGATATCCATAGGTCAGGGTACTGCATCCGTTACCCCTATGGAGCTTCACCTTATCACAACGTCGATAGCCAATAAGGGGATGATGATGAAGCCGTATCTTGTTGACAGCATAGTGGATGGAGACGGCAATATAATCAAAGAGTATAAGCCCGAAGAATATAAGACGCTTATGAGTGAGAGCGAATCATACGCACTTAAGGAACTGATGAAGGGCGTGGTTAAGGACGGTACGGGAAGAAAGCTTAAGTCAGAATTCTATGAGGCGGCAGGTAAGACCGGTTCGGCGGAATTCGGAGGTGATGTGAAGGATTCTCATGCATGGTTCACAGGCTTTGCACCTGCGGATGATCCGAAGATAAGCGTAACGATCGTGGTTGAGAGCATCGGCTCGGGAGGAGAATACGCCGTGCCGATTGCGAAGAGAATTATTGACGCATATTTTGGAGTATATTAAAATAGTAGTATGATGCGTTTTTATAAAGACATGTATATAGCACCATCTGTTAAGGATGCTGACAGGGCGATACACAAGCTCAAGGTGGGAAGCGGAAGCCTGCAGATGTATGTTATGGTGCTTAATCATGACAGTAAGAAGCTTGAATTCTTTCATAACGGTATGCTCAAGCAACGCATACTTCGCAGAAGAGATATGGATGTTGTCGGGCTTGCCATGAATGGTCGTGAGTGCATATGGCTTACGGAGCTGATGCTTTATGATGCATACGAGCAGACGGGGAGCTATGATGTATACGGATATTTAAGCAGTGAGATAGATGACCGGACTGCGGTTAGGATGCGGGAGTGATGTATGGCCTCAGTACTTGCGGTACTTAAGATAATAGGGATCATACTTGCCTGCATTTTAGGTTTTTTGCTGTTGCTCCTTCTTATGGTTCTTTTCGTTCCGGTAAGATACAGGATCAAGGGAAGCTATGATGAGGACATACAGGCTTTTGCATATGTAAGCTATCTGCTGCACCTTTTCGGAGTGCATGTACGATATGATGATGACCTCAGGGTGGTCCTCAGGATACTTTTTATTCCGATCAAGCTCTATCCGGGCAAAAAAAAGAAGTCTAAGACAGATGATAATCCCAAGACAGATGCTTCCACGGCCGATGACTCAAGGCATGGAGATGAGGATAAGAAGGCTGATAATAAGGATAGCGAAGCGGCAGGAAAGAATGATAAGCTTAATACGGTCAAAGCGTATATTAAGCTTCTTAATGAAGATACGACAAGGGAAGCCTATGAGGTATGCAGAAACAGGTTAGGGAAGCTGCTTAAGGCGATTCTTCCCGGAAAGATACGTATCAGTGTTACATACGGACTCGATGATCCGTACATGACGGCTGTCATAATGTCGGTGTATAATGTATTCTACACATATATCGGAAAGGGGCTTAGTATCTGTCCGGTATATTATGAGAAGACAGTCAGTGCAGACGGATATATAAAGGGCAGTATAATGGCGGCACCGGTGCTGTGGCAGGCATTGATGGTAATGCTTAATAAGGATTGCAGAAGGTTTTTTAAGAGATTTAAGAATATCGGGAAGTAATAGATAAATCAAAGATGCTATGGCTCGGAATGGAGGTTTTATATGAGTAACTTCAGTAGCACAATGGAGACTTTGCTTAAGAATGTGGACAGCGTACTGTCTACCAAGACTGTTGTGGGTGAGGCCAAGCAGGTGGGCGATACGGTGATCATCCCTCTTGTTGACGTATCCTTTGGAATAGCTGCCGGAGGTAATTCCGGTGATAAGAAGAACGGTGCAGGCGGCGGACTGACGGGGAAGATGACTCCGAGTGCGGTCCTTGTCATTAAGGACGGACATACCAAGCTTGTCAATATTAAGAATCAGGATACCTTAAGCAAGCTGGTGGATCTGGTTCCGGATGTGCTTGATAAGATATCGAGCAGGAATGCGGATATGCCGGGTAATGAGGAAGCGGTGGATATGGCCTTCCCGGAGGGAACTGATAACGCAGAGTGATTCTCGCAAGGGTGGATATATATATGGAAGCAACTATACCGGACAATACAGAATATATTGATACCCTTCAGACCGATTATGAGGATCGGTCTGTTAATGATGCCGCTATGGACAACGAGGTGGATAGCGTAACGGATGGCATGGAGACCTCTGCCGGTGATAACGACGAATCAACGGAAGGCGAATATGTAAGTGTCACCTATGAACAGATGCTTCAGATAAGAGATGATCTCTTATCCCAGTATGATAAGATACAGCAGGAGAAGGGTGAGAACGAAAGCCTCCTTGAACAGATACGGACAGAGAGGGAGGAGCAGAAAAAGGTGTATGATAAATTCATATCCGAAAAGACGGCGTTCAATGAGGATATGAAGACACTTAATGCCAAGATGCTGCAGGAGCGTAAGAGGCTTAAGGAAGAGACCTCCTTTTTCGATAAGAAGATGCAGATATTACAGAACGGCTTTATGCAGTTGGATCTTGACCGCAAGCAGTTCGAGCGCGAGAAGGCCGAATTCGAGACGGTAAGAGCGGCCAAGAGTGTACGTCAGGATAAGGCTGGTATGAGAGTCGGCGGGGTATTCAATGCTTCCCAGTTCTTCATAGGGGTTAACAGCTCCCTTGCCTGCCGTAAGAGATATAAGGATCTGCTTAAGATATTCCATCCGGACAATCTGTGCGGTGACGAGACCCTTGTTAAAGCTATTAACGAGGAATATGAGCGATTAAGGATCGAGTTCAACGGATAGCTTCAGAATGATTGTGAATTTTTTATTGATATTTTGTATTTTTCGCTTGCAATAATGCGATATAAGTGATAGACTAACGATGTTGCGCTAAAAATAATGCGAAGAGATTCTACCGGGAGGTGATATAGATGGCAAAGTGTGATATATGCGGTAAGGGAGTACATTTCGGCAACAATGTCAGCCATTCTCACAGAAGGTCTAACCATATATGGAAGTCTAACGTAAGAAGCGTTATGTGTAAGATTGGTGGCAATGCCAAGAGGATGCATGTCTGCACTAAGTGCCTTAAGTCAGGCGCTGTTGAGCGTGCCTAAATGTAGCGCTCGATGGGCTTCGCCCATGTACCTCGCGCTCACAGCCGGATTGCTACGCAATTCGGACGTTCCTAAGTGTAGCGCTCGTTAATTATGAGGCTCTGGAAAGAGCCTCTTTTTTATTCTTTTCTTTTTGAATATTTAATTGTATAATATAGCAGATGTTGTTTTGAAAAGATCAAGGAGGGATGCACATGAAGAGTTCTACAATGGATACTCATATGGGTAACATCACTATTGATAAAGAAGTAATAGGGCAGTATGCCGGTGGCGTAGCCATGGAATGCTTCGGTATCGTCGGCATGGCCGGCATCAATATGAAGGACGGTCTTGTCAAGCTGCTTAAGCTTGAGAATGCCGGCAGGGGAATTCAGGTTACTATGAATGACAATAAGCTCACATTGGACTTCCATGTGATAGTGGCTTATGGTGTAAGTATCCTTGCGGTAACCGGTAATCTGATTGACAGTGTAAAGTATAAGATTGAAGAATTTACCGGAATACCGGTGGAGAAGATCAACATCTTCGTAGAAGGTGTCAGAGTGATCGACTAGGTTGTTAGGAGGAAAAATCAGTGCCTGATACAATTAATTCATCGGTTTTTAAGAAGATGTTCTTAGCGGGAGCCAAGAACCTCGAAGCAAAAAAAGAATGGATCAATGAACTGAACGTGTTTCCGGTTCCCGACGGTGACACGGGTACCAACATGACCATGACCATCATGTCGGCTGCCAAGGAGGTTGTTAATCTTCCCGATGCTCCGGAGATGGCTGTAATGGCCAAGTCTATAAGCAGTGGGTCGCTGCGCGGAGCAAGAGGTAATTCCGGCGTTATATTATCACAGCTTTTAAGAGGCTTTACAAAGGTGCTGAAGGAGCATGATGAGCTTGACATTCCCCTTGTGGTCGAGGCTTGCGATAAGGCCGTGGAGAGCGCTTATAAGGCTGTTATGAAGCCTAAGGAGGGAACGATACTTACCGTAGCCAAGGGCATGTGTGACAAAGCACATGAGCTTGCGGATAACGGTTGTACGGATATGCAGACCTTCATTGAGGAGATAATCAAGGAGGGTGACATAGTCTTAGATAAGACTCCGGAGCTTCTGCCCGTTCTTAAGCAGGCGGGAGTGGTGGATTCCGGCGGACAGGGTCTTATGCAGGTCATGAAGGGCGGATATGATGCCTTCATGGGTAAGGAGATCGATTATACAATAGAGGATAAGCCTAAGGAGAATAAGCAGGCTCAGGGAGCCAAGGCCGAGGCTGACGATGTATCCGAGGATATAAAGTACGGATATTGTACCGAATTCATCATAATGCTTAACAAGACCTTCAATATCAAGCATGAGATGGACTTTAAGTCTTTCCTTGAATCAATCGGCGATTCCATAGTCCTTGTGGCGGATGACGAGATAGTTAAGGTTCATGTACATACCAATGATCCCGGTATGGCAATACAGCGTGCTCTTAAGTACGGGGCGCTGTCTAATATGAAGATAGACAATATGCGACTTGAGCATCAGGAGAAGATATTCAAGACCTCCGAGAAGCTTGCGGCCGGAGTCGATGACGGAACGGGACTTCCGGAGGATGTAAATGTAACTATTGAGGCCTGTGGTGATGCCGTTCAGGGTAGCGGTAATTCTGCTCATGAAGAGAGCAAGACAAGTGACGAGCCTCGTAAGGATGTGGGCTTCATAGCAGTATCGGTAGGAGAGGGACTTGATGAGGTATTCGGAAGTCTCGGAGTGGACATGATAATCTCCGGGGGTCAGACCATGAATCCCAGCACGGAGGATTTCGTCAATGCTGCGGCCAAGGTCAATGCCGATACGCTGTTCATATTCCCCAATAACAAGAACATCGTTATGGCTGCTAATCAGGCACAGTATCTTGTAGAGGATAAGAAGCTTGTGGTAGTTCCTACCAAGACGATCCCTCAGGGAATCACGGCGCTTATCAATTATGTGCCGGATATGAGCGTTGAAGAGAACGAAGCTCATATGAACGAAGAGATAGGCAATGTGAAGACGGGAGAGGTCACCTATGCTGTACGTGATACCACAATAGATGATAAGGATATCAAGCAGGGTGATTACATGGGAATCGGAGACAAGGGTATCCTTGCCAACGGTTCGGATATGGATGAGGTCGTAATGGCCATGATAGATGAGATGGTGGATGAGGACTCAGAGCTTATAAGCATCTACTATGGTGAGGATGTGGACGAATCCAAGGCTACCGAGCTTACTGACCTTATAAGCACGAAGTTTAGCGACATCGATGTTGAACTTCAGCCCGGCGGACAGCCCATCTATTACTACATTGTTTCGGTAGAATAGCTTAATTCGGTAATAAGAGTATAAATATAGCTGCACTGACTCAGGTACGGTCCGGCTGATATTACTACGAAAATGTATCAAATCACTATATGATTACGGGTCGTCGCTACGCGCATCCACGCGCGGAAGCGACTAAAAAGTACATCCATGTACTTTTTACCCTGATATATACAACATTTTCTGTAATATCAAACCTCACCGTAATTCGTACAGGCAGCTATATTTATACTCTTATTATCCAACTTAGAACTTAGCCTCAACCAGGTAAGCCGTAGAATAGTGCTATGCGATAAATCATAATCTCCTCATTTAATAATATAGGATATATATGCATTTAAATACTTCTGTAAGTGAGCTTAAGGGAGTCGGAGAGAAGACCGTTAAGCTTCTTGACAAACTGAATATTCATACTGTGGGAGATCTGATATACGATCTTCCGAGAGGCTTCATGGATATTAAGGAGCCGATAGAACCGACAAGGGAAGATGTGGGGCGGCTTATATCCGTCAAGGGTCATATAGTCAAGGGCTCTGTCCATGTCATTAAAAAGGGCAGGGTGATGATATTCGCCAAGGTAAGGATATCGCACAGTGAGGTTGTGGTATCCGAGGATAAGGCGGATGTCATATCTCTCATATACTTTAATGCTCCCTATATGAAGAAGACTTTAGAGGCCATAGAGGATGAGAGGATATTCTATGGTATGCTTTCGGATGCCAGAGGACTTACGCTGTCACAGCCTGCGATTTTCACCACTGATGCCTACAGTGATATGCTTAAGGTCATGCAGCCTGTATACGGACTTACGAAGGGCATATCCAATAATCAGTTAAGAAAGCTTATAAGAACGGCCTTTGACAATACCATACTGCCCGGTGAGTATCTTAAGGATGAAGAACTGGCAGCCTTTGATATGCCTCATATCCAAAGCGCTCTTTTATCGCTTCATTTTCCGCTTGATATTGCCGAGCATAAGCGAGCCAGACGCCGGGTGGCTTTCCATGAATTCCTTACTTTTTTTCTGGAGACCCATGAGGATGAGGCATACATAGACAGGCCCTTTAATGAGCCCATGATACCCGTGGCGGATACTGTACGTTTTATCGAAGCGCTGCCGTATAAGCTTACGTCTGCGCAGCTTCGCACATGGGAAGAGATAGAGGCCGATATGACAAGCGGTATATGTATGAACCGCATGGTACAGGGGGATGTGGGAAGCGGTAAGACAATAGTGGCCTTCCTTGCCCTGCTGCTTAATGCGGCCAACTCTCATCAGGGAGTCATGATGGCACCCACAGAGGTGCTTGCCACGCAGCATTACGAGAATCTCTGCACTCTTGCGGATAAGTATAAGCTATGTATACGTCCCTGCCTTTTAATAGGTGCTGTAACAGGCAGGAAGCGCACTGAAGTATATGAGGGCATCAAAAACGGTGAATACAACGTGATCATAGGCACACAGGCTGTAATTACCGACAAGGTGATATATAAGGATCTGACTCTGGCTGTTACGGATGAGCAGCATCGCTTCGGCGTAAAGCAAAGACAGGCTCTTGCTCTTAAGAATCTAAGCGATGAACCGGTACATGGCGAACATAAGGGTGAAGCCGGGGGAGGGATGCATGTGCTTGTCATGAGTGCGACTCCCATTCCAAGAAGCCTTGCCATGACGCTGTATGCCGGAGTTAAGCTCTCCGTCATAGATGAACTTCCGGCAGGAAGGAAGAAGATACTTAACTGCGTGGTGGATAAGTCCTACAGACCCACCGCGTACAGGTTCATGGAAAAGGAGATAGCCTCAGGACATCAGGTCTATGTCATCTGTCCCATGATAGATGAGAGCGAGGGGCTTGATGTGGAGAATGTCATAGATTATACGGCTTTGCTTAAGGAGAAGCTTCCGCCCTCCATACGGATAGATTATCTGCACGGACGCATGAAGCTTGCACAGAAAACAAGCCTCATGGATGCCTTCGCCGCAGGGGATATAGATATACTTGTGTCGACCACGGTAATAGAGGTGGGGATTGATGTGCCCAATGCCACGGTCATGCTGATTGAGAATGCGGACAGATTCGGACTTGCAGCGCTTCATCAGATAAGAGGAAGAGTGGGAAGAGGAGATGCACAGAGCTACTGTATATTCATTAATACGGGGGATTCGGAGGAATCCAAGGCAAGACTTGATGTGGTAGGTAAGAGTAACGACGGCTTCTTCATAGCAAGCGAGGATCTTAGGCTGAGAGGTCCCGGCGAGATAACCGGTATCAGGCAGAGCGGAGAATTCGGCTTTAAGTTCGCCAGTATATATGATGATTACTCCATCCTTGAGGGTGTTAAGGATTTTGCTGATATGCTGTATAAGGCAGGCAATACCGACAGGCTGAGAGAGATAGGAGCCTGTATTGATGAGTTCGGCTTCAGTGCAGTTGACTTTAGGAGTATTTGACAGTAAAATGTATATTTAAGCGGACTTTGAACCGTTAAGATTGATTGTAATGAAAGTGTGTGGGTCCTTTGACTGTAATTTGCATGTGAAAAGGATCTGTGGGGATTCTGATATGAAAAGAATAGCTGTTGTCACCGACAGTAATAGCGGTATTTCGCAGGAGGATGCCAGAGAGCTTGGTGTATATGTGCTTCCCATGCCTTTTACCGTTGGCGAAGAGGATTATTTTGAAGGGATCAATCTGACACAGGAGGGCTTTTATGAGCTCCTTAAGTCGGATGCGGATATAATGACATCCCAACCGTCTCCCGATGCTGTCACAAGACTGTGGGATGATGTGCTTAAGGAATATGATGAGATTGTACATATTCCCATGAGCTCCGGACTGTCGGGCTCGTGTCAGACGGCTAAGATGCTGGCAGAGGATTATGAGGGCAGAGTAGAGGTCGTTAATAATCAGCGTATATCAGTTACACAGCGTCAATCGTGCATAGATGCGCTTAAGCTTGCCGCACAGGGCTCCGATGCAGCGGCTATTCGCGCTGTTCTGGAAGAGGACAGATTCAATTCAAGCATATATATCATGCTCGATACCCTTTTCTATCTTAAAAAAGGAGGCCGTATCACGCCTGCAGCCGCAGCGCTCGGTACGCTGCTTCGCCTTAAACCCGTATTGCAGATACAGGGTGAGAAGCTTGATGCATTTGCCAAGGCCAGGACTACATCACAGGGCAAGAATATCATGATAGAAGCAATACGCAATGATATGGAGAAACGCTTCGGCGGCGCAGATCCTTCGATCTGCAATCTCCAGATAGCTTATACTTATGATCTGGATGCTGCAGAGAGCTTCAAAGCGGAGGTTGAAGCGGCTTTCCCGGGATTTAAGATCCATATGGATCCTCTGTCATTAAGCGTAGCCTGCCATATCGGTCCCGGTGCGTTGGCAGTTGCATGTACGAAGAAGCTAAAATATTAGTGCATATAATCTTATGTATTATGCAATAGTTTAAACTGACAATATGATACAGTAAGAAAGGCGGCTGACAGTTCGCCCCGGACATATGGACGTTCGGAGTAAGAATAGGTCGGTCGCTTTCATTTTGCGGAAAAATAAGTATAATAAGATAGAATAAATTGCAGAGGAGAGTATTATGCTAAAAAAGATCAGAAATGTCGCGATCGCTGTACTTGCGATACTTGGGGTGTTGTTTGTCATACTTATGCTGCTTCC
>DGII01000149.1 GCA_002393095.1 Lachnospiraceae bacterium UBA3826
CTGAAGCCTGCGCGTCTGCCATTCCACCACTTCCGCTTATGACATAAACGCCCGAACCGAGCGCTCACGTGATATTCTATCTGTTTTGCATGCGTGTGTCAAGCAAGATTTCGCAAATTTTAGCATATATATAGTAGGAACTTCCGGGCACTCCTCTGTGCCGGAAGTTCCTGTCTAAGAAATTGTATCAGTAATCCAGTTCGTAGGTTCCGAGATAGGAAATCTGGAATGCCACCTGTCCGTCTGCCAGAGGTGTAAGTTCACTAACAAAGTACTTCTTTCCGTCCGGGCCGTATACATACAGCCTAACGACCTTGGTTCCCTTAGGTACCGTCGTATGAAGTGCCGTAACGGCATTCAATACCTGAGGCTTCTTAAACGCTATCCTTGTAAAGCCTTTACCCTTTGTAACGGTAGCCGCTATATCAACCGCATCCTGCTTTTTCTTTGTCGTATTCTTAAGGAATGTAAGTGCTATTCCGTTATTCGTGAATACGTGCAGTCCGTCAACTTTACTGTTATCCAATGCAGTAAACGTAGATGTCGGAACGATTATCTGACTTCCTCGTAAAGATACGGATACGATATTGTTTCCCGTTGCCTTTGTATTACCGCTTGAAGCACCGTTGCCTGTTGATGCAGAAGCCGCTGTTCCCGTGACACCGAGTACAGACAGATTGCCGTCTGCCTTAAGCACGTTATCAAGCTGGCTCCATGAAGATATAGTAGCTGCACCGGTCGAGGTCGTATTACTAACAACTCCGGTAAATCCTGAAGCAGAGCCTGTTGTTACAGGAGTGCTGCTGTTGTCATCATCATCCGATGAATCGCCTGATGACGATTCACTTGACGAACTGCCTGACGATGATGAGCCGGAACCCGTCTGCGGTGTGCCCGCCTTCTTAACTATCGTATAATCAGAGAATCTATTGGATTCGAATGTGAGCATTCCCGTAGTACTGTTATATGTTGCGGCAAGCTCTGTCTTGGTTCCGTTATGATTTCTTACAACGGAATACGTCTCACCTGCCTGTAATCCTGATGCGGAGACCGGAATGCTGACCGTCACATTATTCGAGATACTGGTGATACTGTCACTCCAATACTGTCCATTTCCTTTAGATACAACTTTATCAAGATCTATATCGATCGTCGCGACCGCCGTTGCTCCTTCTCCTGCCACTGCAGCAGCCGAATTATCGGTAGCGGTATTGGTTATCGTCATTCTGACATTACCGCTGCTTGCTGCATTGCTTCCACCTGTTATCGTAGCTCCGTTATAAGCAGCCGGTGCACTGACGATATCATCAGCCGAACTTACCACTCCTTTGAAATGGAAGTTTGAGTTAGTCATGGTGAAACTGAATACTCCGGTATCATCCGTAGGTGCTACGGTATATCCGTTGATACTTAAGCCCGCTATCTGATATCCGTAATCAGGTACCAACTCAAATCTGTATGTCTGACCTATCGTAAGATTATATGAGGCATAATCCGTCGTGGCCCTGTTGCCATCCGACTCATCAATAAGATCTCTTCTGTTTCCGTTTGAATCCAACAGATAAAGCCTGCAGTTCTCTACATATCTGTCCGTACCTCTGTCTGACTCCTTGTAGCTCCATCCTACGTTCTTGGTATTGGATAATTCGATGGCAAACCTATATGAATAGGCATTACTTGCGGAAAACTCAACAGTTCCGTTTGCACTTCGCCATAAACCTTCCTCGATTGAAGGACGGGCTATCTCGGTTGCGCCGTTTGATCCCGGCTCAGCAGGTGCTGCATTCCTGAATATCTGTATGGATTTAAGAAGCTCTTTATCAGATATAGTTATTCTGATCCTTGCCGTGGCAGTGGGAATGTCTTGATTACTGCCTGTAGACGCATTACCGAGAGACGTTCCGGAAGAATCAAGGAACGTAACAGTTGCCGTGCACTGTCCGCCTGTCTGATCATCTACCGATACGAGATACCGTCCGCCACCGCTGTTTGAAACAAAGCTCACGCTGCTTATTGTATTGCTATCCGCCGTAAGAGTCTGTGAATCCTCTGAGTAGATCGTATGTGAATTAAGTGTATAACTGTCAAGCGTATATCCGCTGTTGGCTACAGCTTTTACATAATTCGCCCGTACAGTACCTCCGGCTGCCGGAACATCAGACCAGTCCGTTCCGTTTGCAGAATACTTGATCGTTCCACCTGTGGTTGAGTATGCACTGACAGTCAGACTCTTGGTCGTTGATGTAAAAGTTATGTCCTGAATATAATGTAACGCAGGATTATCGCTAAGCCCATGCGAGTTCGTATCTGTTATCACATTACCGTCTATCTTATAACTTACGCCATATCCCGATGCAGGAACAGCCTTTACAAAAGCCGCCTCAGTATCCGATGCTAAACCTGCTGCGGGTATATTCACCCATGTGTTCTCATCAACGCTGTATTGGATGGTTCCGTTAGTGTTGTCATAAGAATTTGCCCTTATACAAATGGCCGGATCGGTACCACCGCCACCACCATTTCCGGGGTCGTTACCTCCACTACCTTCTTCCTCAACGGTTATAGCGGTTATTGAGCAACTTGCCAATTCACTTGAATTAAAGAACAGTTCATTTCCACCTGCAAGTTCATCTCCTATATTGATCGTTATAGGCTCATTGTTATTACCCGGATCAATGGTATTAAAAGATGAAGGAGATGAAGTTATACTTGTAATTGTGTAATTACCCACCGGAGAAATCCTTATTCCAAATCCGCTTGCGGGGTCACCGGATTCCAACGTTTTCCAAACAGGTTCTCCCTCGTTATAGTCGAAAATATACTCAACAATGCACTTCGAACTGTCATATTCGCATACACTTATTGAGGATTCATTATCCGCCTTCGCCTTAAGTATATCCCCCGTGAAGACGCTCGCAAATACAAGCAGGCCTGCCAGTATGAGCGCTACCCCTTTCATTCCCTTCTCGTACAATCTTTTCATGTTCGAAATCTTCTCCTTTCGTGATCATACTTGATCACATGTACCTTATTCTGCTTCGAAGGCATTCTGCACTACCGCCCTTACGCATTCCGTCAAAGTATTTTGGTATTATTTTACTGTATCATTACATATCTATGGGGATAGGAAAGGGATAGTTTTTATATATGTATCACAACGCAAAATAACAAAAAGAGCATAACCGCGGCCCTTTTCACCCGTCATACTCTTTACGTTGTCTCATTTATTAAATGCTGATTCAATTATTACAGTTCACTGCGGTCTATCCAGATCCTTCGAAGTTCCTTGCGATTAGTTGCTCCCGTTTTTTTCAGGATGTTCTTAATATGGAACTTGACCGTATTCTCAGATATGAATAATGCAGCGGCCGCCTCAGCATTAGTCTTGCCTTCCATTACCTGCCGCAATACGTCCTGCTCGCGATCGGAAATATCGAAATGTGTAACAAACTCCGCAAACCGCTCCTCTTCGCTCTTGATCCTTCCATCAGCCGTTTGAGCCGGAATACGATCCGGGAAGGAATTGTACATCCTTCGCCAGAATGCTGCGGCGATAAATATAGCCCCAACAAACAGTATGCCGGCACAGACCACAAGCACCATGGGCCGCTGTGATATCAGAATTGCCACACCGTTTCCCAAGGACTCTCCTGCACGTCTTATCATCATTCCCGCAGCGGCAAGATACATTCCGTACTCCTTAGAGATATCCACAAAGAGCACAACGCAGTATACACCGTAAACACCCATCAATATATATGAAAGAATATATACCGGAAGCTTAAGTGTAGGGTCTTGCGACAGCGCCATACTTAGGAATGGACTGAGCAATGCACATATACAAAGGATCAATCCGCTCTGTCTGGATTTGGTCACAACAATACCCGCGATCAGAAGTCCCGCAGCCGATGTGGCTCTAACAACCTCAAGACTGACACCACCGCCCGCCAGGTCGGAAACCGGGAAATAGTATCCCATATTCATCGTCACACATACGATAAGGAGGAGCAACATGCCATGCACGATCAGGCCGAGGTCCTGCCCGCCTGCCTTAATGGTTCCTGTCTGCCCATCTTCATTACTCTTATCATCGCCGCTCGGCATAACGCTCCATATCAACGCTATAAGTGCCACCGCAATCGCTGCATATACAGCCGTGGAGACACTGCCCAAATACAGATCACCGCCTAAGGGCAAAGTGATCAACCATGATACGATTCCGCCAAGGGCAGCGGCTATTCCGTATACAAGGCCGCAATCCGCAAGCAGAGTCGCAAGCAAGGTGATATACCCTCCGGTCAGCATACCGATAAATATGACCATTACGTACCCTAGTGCAAGCTTGACAGGCGCTACAGGAATGAGCGTTGCCCCGATCATGGACACCAATTCTGCCGCGATCACGAAGAACATAGCAGTTCTAAGTGTATAAGGGCGGCATTTGATATACAGGATAAAGAGCAATACGCCAATCGCCTGCAGACCATAATCAATCACATTGCCGGAAATATCCAAGAATTCAGGGGCGAATGATTCAAAAAGACCGTAGAACCACTTGATATAACCAATACCTGTCCATGTTATCGCCAGGACGGTTATGATACACAGAAGTATGAATTTCTTTAAATTCTCACTTTTTGTCATAATAGAAATACTATCACAGAAGGCTGCAATTTAGAATATAAATAACATGCGATACCGTAAGCAAACAGGGATAGTCTGCGGGTAGGTGCACCCATCAAAAGACCTCCGTGCCCGGCACAGAGGTCATCCTTATTGATTGTAGCTATCATACAGGCTGTTGAGTTCATGACGATTGGAGCAGCCTGTCTTGCGAAGGATATTCTTGACGTGGTACTTGACCGTCGATTCCTGCACGAACAGTTCGGAAGCGATCTCCTTATTGGAGAGCTTGTTCGTAATATGGAAAAGAACGAGCGTCTCACGATCCGTAAGGCCATAATGATCGGAAAAACCTTGCTGAACCGTCTCATGCGAAGTCTGTGCTCCGTCCTGATCATTACCTATGGCATTCATAGTCATATTGCCCAGGTACAGGCGGATAAACAATGTCAGGAACACGACTACGGTTATGATGAACATTATCGCTGCAAATATGTTAAGTATTATAGGGGTCGGTGAAAGCTTAATGCCTATAGCTGTGCTGATAAAGTCACCGATACGGCCGTACATAAGGCCGAACGGCGCGATGAATATCAGACACTTTTCCTTACCTATAGGCCTGTATCTTAAAGATTCCCATGCGATATCGGAGAAGAGAACCACACGATACACCACATAGAGGCCTGTAACGGCGTAATTGATTATCCATAAGATCATACCACTTACGGATACGCTGTGAAGGAGGATCAATACAAACGGGAAGACAAGAGCTGCCACGCATAAGATGCCGCCCCATCTCCTGTTAAGATCATTGATCACTCCTGCAACTATAAGACCTATCGCATAGAACATTCTGGTATATTCAAGCGACATACCGCCCGTCCATACATCAGAAAAGTCAAAGTAGAATCCGATTCCCTTGACTAGGCTAAGCAGTATCACAACCGCCGTAGCAAGCCCGAGTAGCCTTATGGCCACCTTCTTGTTCATATCAGGATCTGTATCATACGACATATAAGTACTGCCTGTATCCGGTGCCGGCGCATTATTAAGTACCGAGTATGCAACCGACCATTCTCCGTATCCGCTGATACATATAAGTACTATAGTGATCAGAACTATGATCACATATATCCCGACCGCACGTATATCTGTTAAGAAATTGGAGTCTCCAATGATCGATATCAGATATGAGCCTATTGATCCGATCGAATAACCAAGACCGAATACGATACCGCGCCTGTTCATATCCACATAGAAGGTCAGCATGTATATATACAAAGCTGCAACTATTCCGTGAAGAACATTGAGAATGTATCCGAATACCAGTGCCGAAGACAATGCCCCGACTGTCATACATATATATGTAAGCGCTATGTCGACAAGGCTTGCTGCTGCAAATGCTGTCTTAAATAATCTGTCGGTGGCATCATTGAGTGCAGACTTCACCGTGATCCTTTGCACAATAACGCACGTTATCAAAATCCCGATGGCCTGAAATACATAACCCACACCTTCTGTCAGGAATTCCAGTGAAGATATCAGCCCCTGTGCTTCAAGGATATCAGCGATGTTATACACCCATGACAGGAATGCCGATCCCGTCCACAGGAAACTAAGACCGATAACAAGGGTTACTATGATGTTGTTACTGCGCAATTTCTTCGTAGTCATACACAGATAATACATCTTTTCCGCTCCCCGCACAACACAAAAGGATGACCTCCGTGCCGAGCACGGAGGTCTTTTAATAAGAGTAAGGGGCAGCTATTCGCTGCCCCTTACTTCATTCTCGCTATGCTTGGCTTGCAACATTCCCGAAAAACGATTCCATAGCCATCGACACAACATGATTAAGTGAGTAACCATTTTCTGCTGCATATTCCGCTGCACGCTCATGAAGTAGAGGTGTGGTTCTCACATTAAAACTCCCGGAAAACTCTTTTTGCGGCTCTTTACCTACTTGCTCGCAAATACTGAGATAATTCTCTATGCAATCATGAAATGCCTTTTCAAGTTCATCTATTGATGCACCATGAAAATTCAATGAATCCGATATACCAAAGACTTCTCCAACAAATATCTTATCATCCTTATCATATGCAATAGAGGCTTTATATCCCTTATAATTCATCATATCTGATTTCATGGCTCAATCCTCCTTTTCACCAATCTCATCAATGAAATGCTTAACCTTCTCAACCATATACTTGTATAGTTCATTTCCGGGATGAGGACCGTCAAATTGAATAACTCGCTTCGTAGGATTATGCACATATCCTATTCCTGAACCTCTTCCTCCTTGGAATTTCGAGCAGTTACACTTGCTCATCAGTACATCTAACTCTCGAGTAGTGAAATTCTTAGGAAATGGCTTTCTGTACAGTTTGTCTATTAGGTCTTTCTTCTTTGGCATTACGCCTCCGTCTGTGTAACTAATTTTTAGTTACTATTATAATATCACTTATTATTTCTTATATCAAGCATTTTTCACAAAGACTATTGTCCGCCGTATCGGATAGCCGCGGATGAACTCTTCGGCTCATAGAAGAAGCCCTTGGTACGCTCCTTACGGCTGCCTTCAGGAACGTCAGAAGGCGGGATTATATCCAAGTTCTCGCCCTTGATGAATACAAGGTAATCCGTATCTCCACCGACAGATACATTGGAAGGCTTCTCAAATGCAAGACCGCTTAGATCCAACTTACCCGGATTGATGATGGTCATCGTAGTGTTATCTGAGGGGTGCAGTATGATCTTACCTTTGATGGTTAGATCATGTCCTGCACAATCCACGGCAAAATCCTTATAAAGCTCCACATTGACCGTTGCATTGGCAGGTGAAGATAATGTTATCGTACCATTGTTGTCGATAGTCTGGGAAACGAGAACATCATATTCACTGCTGCCCTTGCTCACTTCTGTCTCTCCTGTATCATCGGCTTCGGCGGGCTCAGCTTGTGCTTCTTCTTCACCGTCATACTTAATATCATACCTTAACAGGCGTGATGAGAACTTAAACTCTCCTACCCATAAGTGCCCGTGTGAATATGCCATATATGTGGGTTTGAATAAAGTTCCGTCCGTAGCCATATTGTGGAATTCATCCCTTATAATACCGCCGTACTTCGATTTGACCGGATAGTTGTCCAGCCTTCCCATGTATTCACACTTATCAAACTCTCTGTCTGCGATAGCTTCATCAAGCGAATCCCAGACTCTGATCATATTCTGATCAGCGACAAGATACTGCCCGTTAGGCAGATGTATTGCTTCCTTTACCACCTCAAATACCGGATAGAAACCCTCCCTGTTGATATGAGTGTCACTGTATATCTCACCGTATAGACTAAGATCCGATACATTATAGATGTCAACTTTCTGATCCTCTTCTACAACAACACTTAAGTATGTTCCGTCACAACTAAGGCCCGATACATATTTGGCATCGACCTGGTTTATGGCATTGTCAAAAGATCTCGCCTCATTTGAAAGCGGAAGCTTATATATCTTTTCATCATTTTCTGAGAACAATATGAACCCTTCATCACAGGCTTCAATCTTTGAACGGGTTCCTCCTATGCAATGCTCAAATTCAATCCTGTTATCATACAGTTCACCTGAAAGAGGGATATGATTCCATATAAGCAGGGAAGAATCGGTAAGCACAAGCATCCTGCCGTATTTGTCCACGACAACATCTATCGGAGAATCCCATTCCGGCGGAAAATGATATAAAAAGTCAGGTATCGCATCAAAAGAATCGGGAATAGTCTTATATATGCCTATAAGTCCGTCAAAATCATCAATAAACACAAGACTTGTCCCATCCGATGCAGGTACGGTGTTCTGATATTGGCCCCTTAATACGCTCATACTACGGACATTTTCATCAGCTCCGATGAATCCCATAGGAGACATATAATTATCCTCTGTTATCTTACCGTCATAGATAGCAACAAAGCCGCTGTTGTAATAGCATACATAAGTCCTTCCGTCCGCATATACCATCGAACCGTGGTCACCGTTACGGAAAAGTTCAAATTTGTTATCAAAAGTTATCGCGCTTTTCTTATCCACACTGTCTATAAGACCGTCATAGATATGCATGGTCTCATCTTTCTGAGATAACAGATACAGATCTCCGTCGATTATCGCCCCGTCAAGCTCCATATCCACCTGAAGATCGGGATCACGTCCGTCCGTTGGATAAGTAAGCCATATATGGCTTCCCTGCTTGCCCATATCATATCCGTCAGCGCTCCAGCCCATATTATGGTCGGCTATAAGCAGATAATCTCCGTCCGTCACTATACATCTGGGGGTTCCTCCCGTATTAACGATATGATCGGCATATCCGCCGGATATCGCAGAATCCAGATCATCCCAGAATGCAACCTTACCAACTTCTGTACTCGTGGCTATAAGCCTGCTTCCGTCACTCCAAACAGCCCAGGGCCACATCAGATCATCTTCGGAACTGATCGCAGTTATAACATGATCCGCTGTTGCTCCGTTTTCTGTAGGTACCTTATCATATACTAACAGGCGGTTATTATGAGTATCAGCCACGATCATCTTCTCCCCTGCAAACGTGATACCTACGGGCCAGTTAAGCTGATTCATGCCTATTCCGGCGTCAAAAGACTCAAAATCCTTCTGGCCTAAGACTACATCTGCCTTAACGTTGCCCGTCGGCAGACTGTTCCATATAAGTACTCTGTTATTCCATGTATCACACAATGCAAAATGTGTTCCATCAGTAGCTATGCAATTAGGATGGTTAAGCTCTTTCTCACCGCACTTCGGGTCAAAGGCTGACAATGTATTGGAAACCCTCATGTCCCCGTTAAATTTCTCCGGTGCATCTACAGGGTCTTGTGCTGTCTTATAATCATCATGATTAACATCAACAGTGACCACATAACCTTCATTATTTATCCAATGCTCGATGACATTCTCATCCTTCTCAGGCGGTGTGATCACATTCTTGGCCGATCCCGAAGATGCTTCACTCTCCGCGGCGGCTTCACCCTCAGCATCCTGTGTCGGCGCTGCCTCCTGCTTGCCGCAACCTGCCAAGATGATCGACATGGTCATGACAATAGCCAAAGCAAACGCAATATGCTTATCATTCGTTCCTATCCTTCTCATTCAATATCCTCCGTATAATGGAATATACTTATATTTTCCAATAAATCAGCTCTCTAAGCAACCATGCGAGGGGATAGGATAGTGTAATTGCTCTTCATATAATTAAATTACGATTTGTTTTTTGTGGGCTATATCATTTTTCTTCGTTTTTTCGTAAGTTTTGTGTTGACATCACTGTATAAATGGTGGTAATATAGCAAGGCAGTCGTAAAACGGCAGTGGGCGGAAGTGTCGGAATTGGCAGACGAGCAAGACTAAGGATCTTGTGGCAGCAATGTCGTGTGAGTTCAAGTCTCATCTTCCGCACTAGGAAAATTTTGTTAAAGAGCTTTGAAATTAGCGGTTTCAAGGCTCTTTTCTTTTTCGAAATTAACAATTTTAAGGTGAGACCTTGGTGAGACCTCGCCGTTATCGTTAAACAAATCAACCAAATCATCCATATCGTCTTTTGTGGCGTAGGTATAGTACATCATGTTAGTTTCTACGCTATGACCCAAAAGCTCTGCTCTTTTGACTACAGGAAGATTAAGCTTTCCTGCAAGAACAATGCTGTTCAGACTCATTCTGAATGCATGGTTGTTGGTGATACTAAATAAAGCCAAGGCTTGTGAGCAATCTTCTTAAACAGGTGATATAAGCATCTGTTTTAATCCATTCCCCATCTGTATTACAGGATACAAATTCAGAATGGATATCCTTGCCTTGTCCTTTGCGTAATTATTTGCAATCTTCACATCATCCGTAAAGTATGCCATAGGACCAGATGTGGCTCTATTAGGATCAAATATTGTACCGACCCTGTCTTTTCTTGCTGTACCGTGGTAATATCTCTTAAGACCACCATTCTCATCAAGTAATAGTGGAGATTCATCTTTGAAATACTCTTTTTGTCCCTCTGAAAGCCCCTTGCCCTCGGAGTCTACGCTTAAAGAAAATTTCTTGTTGCTTTTCTTGTCAGCTTCTGATATATTTACATTAGGAGTAACGATATTGGACTGAACCAGCTTGGGCAATTGGAGCCCTCTGCTCGTAGCCCAGTCGATACTCTTTTTTGTGTGTTGTTATTGGGATATATCAAGTTCCCTTCTTTTATTTGGTTTTCAATATACAAGTTTATGTTATGTTTTCCGTATACACTGGCAATTCTGTTTATTCTAAGACGGTCCTGTCTTCTATCCATATGCAATGCAACAAGCACATTATCACCGTTTTTATCCTCAATTTAGGGCTAAGGTCGTATCCTTCTGATACTTTTTTTGTCAGTTCAGGCAAGGCCTGCATACTTACCCTGTTTTGTTCTTTCTTTTTGTTTAATTCTGATCTGTGCGCAATATCAGTAAGGGCACGTTTTTCATCGGATGTGCCGTTTTTTAATATCTTATATCTTTCATATGATACCGAAATATTGGTATGCTAATTATTTATATTTTAGAACTCTCGATGATAAAAAAGCATCGAGAGTTTTATGTTGAATTATGTAGATAATTAAAGATTTATATTGATTATTGTATGTTATTAAATTATAATTATGTATAGGAATCTATCGCTTGTAAGGCGAAGCACGAAAGGATGATAGACATATGATTAGACACGATATGATTGAAAGAGTTGGTGCTGCTTATGTTACCGCTAATATTGAAGGTGGAGAATATAGCTATGTTCAAGAAGCAGGCTCCAAGGAAGCTTTAGAAAAAGCTTTAGGTAAAAGTTTTAATCATTTTAAACTTGATATTCGCTTTGAAGACGATGATTACGTTGTTTTAATTGAAACAAAGCAGAAATTTGTCAAAAATGATGAGAAGCAGCTTGCTGAGTATTTACAGGAAGAAAGAGTTCTTCACTATGGCAAGAAGATTATCGCTATTCTTGCCAATACAAATGATGACAAGGTTAAAGTATGGCAGTCATCTATTGATGATGAGCATTTCTTAGAGGATGAAACTGTTCTTGATACTATGGAGCATTACAAGTCTCTTTTTGCAATAAACAAGCAAAATGACCGTGAGAAAGTTCTAAAAAACACATATACACTAAATGAAACACTCCACAAGAAGGATATTGACGAAAGGCTCCGTAGTCAGTTTGTAGGTACTACTCTGCTCTATATTCGAGATGTTTTAAAACAAAAAGGTATCACTGTAATCAATGATGAAACAAGGCAAGAATTAAAAGATTATTGGAACGGTTTATCTGCAAAACAGATTAGAAGTGGTATTGAAGAAACTCTTACAAATCTTCTTGATGGTTCTGATAATAAAACGCTTAAAGTAGAACTTCTTCAGAAAAATGTTCTGAATGACCAAAAAGTAAAACGACTCGAAAATAAGGACTGGCTTGACGTTCTTGATGAAATTGTGGGCAATATCTACAAATACATCAACACAGACAGTTCTGAAGGACAGGACATTCTGAACTTATTTTTTATTGCATTTAACAAATACACAGGTAAGGCTGATAAAAATCAGGCTTTTACTCCTGACCATATTACAAATTTTATGTGCCGTGTAACAGATGTTGACAGAACTAAGCGCATCTTTGATGGTACATGTGGTTCAGGTTCTTTCTTAGTTCAAGCAATGGTGTTAGAACTTGCAGATTGCAATCATCAAAAAGCTACTGATGCAGAAAAGAAAGATATGCGACAAAAGGTTGTTAAAGAGCATATTTATGGCATTGAGTTGGAGGAAAAAGCTTTTGGTCTTTCAACTACTAATATGCTTATTCACGGTGATGGTAACTCTAATATCAAAAAGGCGAGTCTTTTTGATAGCGAGGATTTTATTCGTGAAGCTAATCCTGATATTATTCTGATGAATCCGCCTTATAATGCTAAACCTATTACTATACCCAAAGAATATAAAGAAGGTTGGAAAGCAGATGCGAAAGAAGACCCTACAAAAGGAATGGTTTTCCTAAAATATATTTCCGATGTTATTTCAAAGATGAATGTTGAGCGTTTAGCTGATGGTGAACGTAAAAAGGAAGTTAAAGTCGCAATTTTACTTCCTGTTTCAGCTGCAATAGGAACAAGCAATTTTATTTCTGATATGAAAACATCACTTCTTGAAGAAAACACGCTTGAAGCAGTATTTACATTGCCTAATGAAATTTTCTATCCTGGAGCATCTGCATCTGCTTGCTGTATGGTATTTACACTCGGTAAACCACATGTTAATGCCGATGGTACGGTAAACAAAACTTTCTTTGGATATTACAAAGAAGATGGTCATAAAAAGAAAAAGAATCTTGGTCGTATTGAGCAGTTCGACAAAGATAACAATTCTATTTGGAAGCAAATTGAAGAAAAATGGCTTGACCTTTATCGTAATAAAACTGTCGAAGATGGTATGTCTGCAATGCAGGCTGTATCAGGAGATGATGAATGGCTTTGCGAAGCTTATATGAAGACAGATTATAGTAAACTCTGTGAAGAAGATTTTCAGCGGACATTAAATAATTACCTTGCATATCAAATGAAGGAGGGTAAAATATATGAATCTTAATGTGTCTGATTGGAAACCTTTTAAGATTCAGCGAACTGAATCGCAAAGCGGTTTATTTGAAATTGAGAATTGTAAATGTGGTAGTGCTGGTGAATTGGATGACGGTTCTGATATAAACTATATTGGAGCCAAGAAATCTGATAATGGTGTAATGCGTTCCGTATCTTTAGATGGAAATACTAATTTGGTATCCAAAGGTCACGGTATAATGTTTATTTGTGACGGCGAAGGTTCTGTTGGATATACAAACTATATGGATTCAGATTTTATTGGTTCTACAACTACTTCTATTGGTTATGATGATGCGTTAACAGAAACAAATGCTATGTTTTTGGTATCTGTTTTAGATAATGAAAAATTTAAATATTCTTATGGTAGAAAATATCGTAAAAATCTAATTACTGCCGAAATATATCTTCCTATACAGCATAATGCTGACGGTTCTATTTTTACTGACGATACATTCAAGTATTCAGATAAAGGATATGTTCCTGATTGGCAATTTATGGAAGATTACATTAAATCGCTCCACCATAAACCATTGACTACAAAAAATAAAAAAGAAACGGTTTCAGAACTGAATATAAAAAATTGGAAAGAATTTAAAGTATCGGATATTTTTGAAGTAAAATACGGTGTTAATTTAGAATTAAATGCGTGTGTGGAATGTAATGCGGATGATTTAGATGCTGTAAATTTTGTTGCTAGAACAGCAGAAAACAATGGCGTTTCAGCACATGTAGTACGAATTGATGATGTGATTCCACAGAAGAAAGGACTAATCAGCGTTGCTGGAGGTGGAAGTGTTCTATCAACCTTCTTACAAACAGAACCTTTTTATAGCGGTAGGGATTTATATACTTTAGATTCTAAAGATAATATATCGAATGCAGCTAAGATGTTCATAATTACAGTAATAGAGCAGAATAAATACAAATACAGTTATGGAAGACAGGCTAATAAAACGTTACCTGATTTGATTCTAAAGTTACCTGTAGATTCAAAAGGAAAACCTGATTATGACTTCATGGAAAATTATATCAAATCGTTACCATACGGTGACAGATTGGAGGGTTAATTATGGCTAGACCAAAGAAAGACTCGCAAGTTGTCAATTTGAATATAGAGCGTAGTATATACGATAAGTTTACAGAATTCTGTGATAATACAGGTCTCACAAAGACCGTTGTGGTTGAACGTGCTTTGGAAATGTATATAGATGCAATGAATGAGAATCCTGAAAAACTTATGCAGAATAAGAAGTAAATAAGGGTAAAAATAAGGGAAACTTTACGGTTCCCTCAGAGTGTAGATGAATACCTACTCCTGTTTTATTTCTCTATCTTATAGTAATGAGCGAGCACATCCTTTACGAAGGCGGATGCCTTCGGCGCTCTGTCCATCATATATTCATTGTCCTCTATGACATATCTGTAGGTCTCTGCGAAGAACTCGAAGGTATCTATGCTGTTCCACTCAGGATATCCGGCATCCTTGGCCTCTTCATCGAATATCCTCTGAAATGTGTCTATATTGGAGATACCGATCCAGTACTTCTGCTTGTCCACCGGCATATGGGCTAGTTCGCCTATCATGGCATCTATGCAGTGACCGATCTCATGGTTCACGGACATCTTGATCTTGCCCTCGGTCTCGGCATTGACCGCCAGTATCCGCTCTTCTGAATAGTATATTCCTGCATTCCCATCAGAATACGTTCCGTCAGGTCCCACCACTATGATCACATCATATGCATCAAGTGCCCGCCGTATCTCATCAGGCTCCATATGATAGTAGCGCATGAAGAGTGCCTTCTTACTCTCCGTCACATCCTTATGGAACCATACCCCGTTCTCATATATCAGATCCTCGTCATTCCATATATCCGGAACCTCTGCCACGATCTCCTCAGGTGCAACTATCTCTTCATCATCGAAGGGTTCCGTCTCGTATGAGGCGGCTTCATAAGCATCTGCTTCTTCGTATGAAGAGACATCATCCTTTGCCTGCTCTTTAGCAGCCTCTTCCGGCATCTCCTCTGCCTGTATCTGCGTATCGTCAGGATATGTATCAACATAAGGAAGTGTATCACCGTAAGGCGTTGTACCACCGGCAGGAACAGGCTCGCCACAGCCTGCGGACATAAGCAGACATAACAATAAGAGGACAGGCAATACCTGTCCTCTGTAATTGTGTCCATGACTCTTTTTATAAATTCGCATACGATGCATTATGCCTCACCGTTAATAAGGCTTCCGATTGATGTGGATGTTGCTGCATAAGAGCCCTTATTGGTATATCCGCTTAAGTTCTTGGCTGCACTTGTGGCTGCCGTACCGATCTGACTTACCTTGGATGCAATCTGACCAAGCATTGAATCCTGACCGGAGAACGCTCTCTTAAGTGCACTCACATCCAGCTTATTGACCTTATCCTCATCTATGCTTATGGTTCCGTCATCGGCGAACTTCACACCCACAGCACTTAACTGCTTATAATATGTGTTCATCTGACCCACAAGATTCTCGGCTCTTCTGGCAACATTCTTATTCGTTGAATTCGTCGCCTTCTTCATGAAGTCATTATAGCTCTTGGCAAAATCCTTAAGAGCGCTCACGATTCCGTCGCGGTCATACTCCTTGGTCGTATTCTCCACGCCGTTCTCATCTGTCCTTGTCACATCCTTAAGCTCGAAGAGATCGGAATTTAGGAGCTTATCTGCCGTCTTACCGAACTTATCGGCAAGCGATGCGATCTCACTGTACTCCGTACCCTTAGACTGAGTCTCCTTCTTGACATCCTCAGCGGTCTTACCGTCACTCTTCTGTTCCTTATAGTAAGCCTTCATAAGCTTACCGTATGAACCGTTCTTAATGCTGGCATAATCATTCAGGGAGAAACCGGTACTCTCTGTAGAACCCGTAGTACCACCGAATAAAAAAGAATAATCACTCATATATTACCTCCTTGCAATCACGCGCCATCCATGGCTTAGAAGCAACAAAAGCATACCTTTAAGCATACCTATACCTCTATATTATCATTATCGGTAATTATTTCAAGTATCTTAACCTAAAATCAGATATTTTTTTAGGAAAAAAGTAACATTACCGGTCTATATCTGGAGTTTGAAATCCTTCATGACCTCCTTGATCTTCTCTCTTGTCTCCTCCGGCAGCTCCACAAGCGCCTTTAGCATATTCTTGGATGCTGTCTTGCTTCCCTTTAATTCTATAGTGGTCTCGGCCTGCGAGGACTCAAGTATATCGTATATGGTACCGAAGACAAGCTCCCTTTTATCCGGATCAGCTTCATCCATCCAGCCGGTAACGGAATCTCTGAGTACTCTTGATGCCGTACTTACATTGTCTATATAGTCGAAGCGTCCGTCATATATAAGCCATGTATAGGGATTGTGCTGGGCTCCGCCCCTTGCGGACGAAGTTACGGTCTTATATCTGTCATCTCTTTCAAGGATTACACCCACGATGGATGATTCCGGCACGATCTTACACAATCTGTCAGCTATTAAGGGATAATCATACCTCTCCATTATCTCACGATTAAATCCCGGTCCGTCAAAATTATATATCTTGAGCACCCTATCTCTTAAGGGAGCCGCGGCTGTAAGCACGGAATAGGTGGCAAGATTCCCTCCTTTGGAATGTCCCGCTGTCATGAACCCTCCGGGGAGCCTGAGCGCCACCTGCTTAATATATGTGGCAGCGTGGGACTGTCCGGGAACCGGTGCCCTGTATGCCATATTGAAGTCTTCCTTCCATCCAAGGAGAGTCTCATCGGTTCCTCTGAACACTATCACCGGCATAGTATCAGGCAGGAATACCGTAAAGGCAAAAAACTGTGTCTCTGCGTCTTTATCTATATCATCATACAGATAATTACAGCTAAGATCACCGAATCTTGCACTCGTAACCATAGCATCCAATAAAGCCATATTGTCCTGCCTGTATCGCTCGTCCATGAAGACTTCACCTTCAAGTCCTCGCTCCTTTATGTCAGAACACATCCTGCTTATGCTCATATTCTCACTGTTGTCCTTAAGTCTTGGGATTATATGCTCCCACTTAAGGTATATGAATTGTGACAGCACAAGGGCGTCCACTTCATCAAGCGGACGCTCCTTAAAGCTTTTATCACCGAATTCTCTTACATAATCAATTATATTACCCATGAACCCACACCTTCCGCGTATCAGCCCTTCTTAAGACCTGCAATACCGTAATCCACATTCTCTGCCGGCAATATCCACCTGCAGTTATCCTGCTCTCCGGTCTCATATCCGTCTCCGGCCTTCCAGATGGCTCTTTTATCGTTGTATCCCTTTTTTTCGTTAAGATATGTGAAAGCACCGTCTTTAGCCGTACCGTACCAGTCCGTCGTGGAACCGTAGCCGTTATTGGTCATTATATACATTTCACCGTTATAGAAGCCGTCCTTAAACCCGCCTATAGCATTCTGAACCGGGTATACATCATTCCCGACATTCATCTCTTCCGTCTCGTACTGGATGTTCTCCTGACCCTGACCGTTGGGGTAGTCATTGCTCCATCGGCCTGCATACTGATGCCAAGTAACACCAGTTATTCCATTCACCGTACCTGTCTTGTCAGGGAATATCCTGACCCACATTCCTTCACCGCTTCTAAGTCCATTGCTCCACTGACCGAAGTAGTATGTATTGTCGGCATAGACTGCCAGTCCTTTGCCGTCAGGATTGCCCGATGCATCCATCTCACCGTAATAATAGAAGTCATTGCTGTTCTTAAGTGAATCCGTTATCACCCTTACTCTTTCAAGATTAATAAGATCCGTCACAGCCTCCATCTCATAATTATCCCAGCATGTATATATCTCCGGCAATTGATAGTCATCCTTAGTCCACTGAAGCGGCTCACCCTTCGTATATACGGCAGGAAGTTCACCCGTGCCCTTAAGCTTTCTCTCTCTTTCAAGCTCTGTCAGGTCCACTCCCTTTTTCTCCTGTGTCATATCTGTTACGCTATTGTCATTACCGGCAGGAGTAGCGGCCGTCATCTCCCCATCCGGACTTTCCTCAGTCACACTCTCCTCAACTGCTGCGGTTTCATCCGCTCCGTCATGTATCCTTCCGCCATCACCCTTTCTTACCAAAAGCCATATGGCGAATATTATGAGCGTGATAAGTACGACCATGCCCACTATCGCTTCTATCATATATTGCTTATTCTTGTCTATATTCATGATTAATCCGGGTCCTTTCTGCCTTAATGTGATACAAACCTTCCAACTACCTCTCTGAATAACAATTATACATAACAGAACCGATACTTACCATTAAGGATTTCTTAATTATATAGACTTATTACCTTAAGTAAAAAAGAGCCATCCTAGTGTCTCGGATGGCTCTTGGCATATACATCTCTCAGATGATTGTGATTCATATTAACATATATCTGCGTAGTCGATATGTCGGAATGTCCCAGCATCTCCTGCACGCTCTTAAGATCCGCTCCGTTCTCCACCAGATGCGCGGCGAAGGAGTGCCTTAAGGTATGCGGCGTGATATCGGCTTCGATACCCGCCTTCTTGGCGTAGTACTTGATAAGCTTCCAGAAGCCCTGCCTGCTCAT
>DGII01000023.1 GCA_002393095.1 Lachnospiraceae bacterium UBA3826
AGGAGTGTCAGAATTGACACTACCTAGAGATAACAGGAGACATATGTATGAGTTCCGGAGAGAATAAGATGGGCACAATGCCTGTAGGCAAGCTGCTTGTGACCATGTCAGTTCCCATGATGTGCTCGATGCTTGTGCAGGCATTGTATAATATAGTAGATTCCATTTTCGTTGCCAGAATAGAAGA
The DNA here is from genome assembly GCA_002393095.1 of Lachnospiraceae bacterium UBA3826. Lineage (GTDB taxonomy): Bacteria > Bacillota > Clostridia > Lachnospirales > Lachnospiraceae > Colinaster. Next base: position 188 of record DGII01000023.1, read on the forward strand.
GGATGCGCTCACAGCCGTGTCTATGGCCTTCCCTCTGCAGACTCTTATGTTTGCAATAGGAATAGGTATGGGAGTTGGCGTCAATGCCATGCTTTCCAAGTCGCTTGGCGAGAAGGACTACGACCTTGTTAATAAGTCAGCTACCAACGGCATCTTCTTATCACTGGTCAATTACATTATCTTCCTTGTAATAGGTCTTACTCTGGTAGAGCCATTCTACAGAAGCCAGACCGACAATGAGAATATCATAAGATACGGTGTTACATATCTGACACTTTGTACTACGTTAAGCTTCGGCATATATATGCAGATCATATTCGAAAGACTCCTGCAGTCTACGGGTAAGACGATCTACAATATGATAACTCAGGGAACGGGAGCCATAATCAATATAATCCTTGACCCGATACTTATATTCGGTCTGCTTGGCGTACCCAGGATGGGTATAGCCGGTGCCGCCATAGCTACAGTCATAGGACAGGTGATTGCCGGAATACTGGCTTGTATCTTCAATATCAAGGGCAATAAGGAGGTTCTGATCTCCTTTAAGGGCTTTAGACCCGATATCTCAGTGATCAAGCGTATATACACGGTGGGACTGCCATCCATCATCATGCAGTCCATAGGTTCGGTAATGGTATACGGCATGAACCGCATCCTTAATTCATTCTCATCTACGGCCGTAGCCGTATTCGGAGTATACTTTAAGCTCCAGAGCTTCGTATTCATGCCGGTATTCGGACTTAATAACGGTATGGTGCCCATAGTGGCATACAATTTCGGCGCCAAGAATCGTCTTCGCATGATCAGGACGATCAGGCTTGCCACGCTTTTTGCCATATGCATAATGGGTGTGGGGCTTATGATATTCGAACTGATTCCGGGGCCGCTCTTTATGCTCTTCTCGGCGTCCGATCATATGCTGAGCATGGGTGAGCCGGCACTGCGTATAATAGCCGTTCATTTTCCCATAGCGGCATATTGTATAGTGATAGGCTCTGTGTTCCAGAGTCTTGGTAACGGCATATACAGTATGATCAATTCCATCATGCGTCAGATAGTGGTGCTTCTGCCTGCGGCATATCTTCTGTCGCTTACAGGTGAGGTGAACAATGTATGGTGGTCCTTCCCGATTGCGGAGCTTATGAGTGCACTTATGACCACAATTTTCTTATTAAAGATCAATAAGGATATCATAAGCCGGATTCCCGACGGGGAACTGTAACTAAGCAGAAGGAATTGACAGGGAGTATATATGGAAGAAAAGGATTTTGACCTGTGTATGAGCAGGCTGCGCGAGGGAGACAAGGAAGCCCTGCATGATATCTATACGGCGCTTGGACCCTACATCTATCATTTTATTCTCGGCATTCTTAAGAATAAGGAGGATGCGGAGGATGTCACCAGTGAGTTCTTCATCCGCCTGTGGCGTAATGCGGACAAGTATAAGCCCGGTAACGGCTACAAGACCTACATTACCGTCATCGCGCGCAATATGGCGATAGACTTTCTGCGCGTCAGGGGACGGGAATCTCTGATCGAAGATATTTTTCCACAAAAAGCTGAGGACTCATCCGTATATAATACAGAAGATATGATAACGACAGGGGTAAACCGGACAGCATATGGGACTGTGGCAGGCTTATCCGGCGGTGAGCATACAACGAAGGATAGTGTGTCAGACTCGGCGGATGTTACTGCGAACGAGGCTGTAGGTAAGGTAGCCATGGAGGAAGCTCTGTCTAAGCTTAAGCCGCCTGAGCCGCAGATCATACATATGAAGTTTGCTCTTGATATGACCTTTGCCGAGATAGCAGAGGTGCTTAAGATACCCATGGGTACTGTGACATGGAAGTATCGGGAAGCGATAAGTAAGTTAAGGAGGTGCGGCTATGCCTTCTGATTTTGAAAAAGATTATAAAAAATACATAGAGTCTGATATGCCGGATCTCTGGGGCAGGATAGAAGAAGGGATCGGGGATCCGATCGGGAACACGAATCATGTCAACCATGACAGAGATAAGGTGATTCGTCGTGGCATCTTTGCCAAGAAAGCCGGGCAGATAGCAGCAGCTGTAGCACTTGTATTCGTAGCCTATATGCTTGTGCGTATCCTTGCAAACGGTGGAATGCAGGCAGCGTCTACCGCTCCTTCGGCAGATATGGCGGCTCCGATGGCGGAAGCAGCATATGATGCCGCTCCTTCGGCAGATACGGCAGCAGAAGCGCCTGTATATGAAGAGGCTGAAAGGGTGCAGGATAATGTGATAGCAGAGGAACCGGCAGGTGAGATGACAGAGGATAATGAGGCACAGATGAATGCAGAACCGGCGGTGAATGCAGAGGGTAAGACTCTGAGTGGACAGATGGATAAGAATAAGTATTCGAATTCCATAAGAGGATCATCCGAAGGTGATGCAGTCAGTCCGGCAGATGCGGCAGAGACTACTGATGAAGCGAAGGAGGGAAATGCTATGATCTTAATGTTAGACGGTAATGAGATTGAGGCCGAATGGGAGGACAATGAATCCGTAGCCGCTCTTAGGAAGCTTGCTGAGAACGGACCGATCACAATAGATATGTCAGGATACGGCGGCTTCGAGCAGGTGGGAAGCATAGGAGAGAGACTTCCGAGTTCAGATACTCGCATAACAACAAGCTCAGGAGATATAATGCTCTATGCATCGGATCAGATAGTCATGTTCTATGGGTCCAACACATGGTCTTACACAAGACTTGGCAGGATAACCGGTCTGAGTGATACCGAGATAGAGAGCCTTCTGTCGGCAGGTGATGTGACCCTTACAATAACGGTCAGATAGAAAAAATAAAAAATTTAAAATTTTACCATAAATATCCATAAGTTCCTCCGTATATATTACAGATACTTAAAAACAAGGCGTCGGACATTCATATGATGAAGGCGCCGATGCTAAAAAAGTAATAGACGGAGGAATTTATTATGTTGAAGAAAAATCTTGTTGCAAAAAGAGGAATGGTATTATTGATAGCGCTTACTGTCGCACTTACATCGGTAACAGGCTGCGGAATGAGCAATACACCCATGACGGACTGCACCGCACCTGCAGCAGAGTCACCTGTAACAGCACCCGACTACTCATACAGTGAGCCGATGGTTGAGGCGGAAGCAACCGCAGATTCTTATGAGTATGCCGAAAGCAGTGCAGAATGTGCACCGGCCGTAAATGACTACAGTGCAACTAAAAAGCAGGCACTTGGCGCCACGGCAGAATCGGTAAATTCTGAAAGAGGATTCCGCAATCCCTATAATGACAGAGCATATTCTTATTATGATAATGAAGAGTATAACAAGGAAGAGGAGAACGGATTTAAGGTTGTTGAGATCGATCCTCTTTCGACATTTTCAGCAGATGTGGATACGGCATCATATGCTAATGTAAGAAGAATGATCATGGATGGTTATTCGCTTGAAGAGATCGATCCCGATGCAGTAAGACCCGAGGAATTCATTAATTATTTCTCATATGATCTTAAGATGCCTAAAAAGGGAGATAAGTTCGGCTTAAGTGCAGAGTTGTCTGAATGCCCGTGGAATGAAGATCATTCCCTTATGATGGTAGGCATGACCACCAAGCCCATTGAACGTGATGAGAGCAAGCCCACTAATCTTGTATTCTTAATAGATGTTTCAGGCTCAATGTTCGGTGATGACAAACTCGGACTTTTACAGAAGTCTTTCTGTGAGCTTGTGGATGAACTTAATGAAAATGACAGAGTATCAGTTGTAACATATGCAAGCGGTGTCAGAACCGTGCTTGAGAGTGCAACCGGCGACCAGAAGAGAAAGATCAAGAAGGCTATCAACGGTCTTGAAGCAGGCGGTTCAACAAATGGTGAAGGCGGTCTTAAGATGGCCTATGAACTGGCTGAGGATAATTTCATAGAGGAAGGCAACAACCGCGTTATTCTTGCAACAGACGGCGACCTTAACGTAGGTATATCAAGCGAAGAAGAACTTAAGAAGTTTATCGAGAAGAAACGTAAGAGCGGAGTATACCTTTCAGTACTCGGTTTCGGCAGCGGTAACCTTAAGGACAACAAGATGGAGACACTCGCAGATTACGGCAACGGAAACTATTCATATATAGATTCGCTTATGGAAGCCAAGAAGGTTCTTGTTGAAGAAATGAGCTCAACTTTAGAGACGGTTGCGGATGATGTTAAACTTCAGGTTGAATTCAATCCCGAGTATATCAATGCGTACAGGCTCATAGGTTATGAAAATCGCATGCTTAACGCAGCAGATTTTAACAATGATAAGAAGGATGCAGGCGAGATCGGTGCAGGCCACTCTGTTATAGCACTCTATGAGATCATCTGGGCAGACACAAAAGATTCGATAAATCTTAAGTACGGTAAAAAGTCGGTAAGAAGAGAATTCGACGGCGAATATGCTACCCTTTCAGTCAGATATAAAGAGCCGGGAGAAAGCAGATCCGATCTTGTCAGTGTAACAATAGATGAGGATGATTATACGGATAGACCGAGTGATGATTTCATCTTCGCAGCCGGTGTCGCAGAATTTGCTCAGATCTTAGCAGGCAGTGACAACATGGGCGATGCTTCCCTTGAAGATGTTAAGGATGCACTTAAGAGAGCTGATATGTATGAGGATGAGTATAAAGAAGAATTTGCTTATCTTGTGCAGACACTTATTGAGGACGAAAGACACAGCTTTTAACACGCCGTGAGCAAGAAATCCCCCACCTCTGTAGGTGGTGGGATGAATTGCGATCTTGGATTGATGATCATTTGACACAATGAGCTTCAAAATATATAATACAACTTGTGCAACATGCGTTTGATGCGGATATGGCGGAATTGGCAGA
>DGII01000126.1 GCA_002393095.1 Lachnospiraceae bacterium UBA3826
TGCTTCATCAAAGAAAAATACCATCTTAGGCTTCGGCAAATCACCGACTTCCGGAAGCGTTTCATATATTTCAGATAACATCCATAACAACAGAGTCGAATACATAGTAGGATTATGAATCAATTTCTGACAATCTAATACTTGTATAACACCTTTCCCAGTTGCATTATCCACATTAAACCAATCATTTCTTATATCTACCGCAGGCTCTCCAAAAAAAAGAGTTCCTCCCTCACTTTCCAAAGAAATAATTGAACGCATAATTGTATTTAGGGATGCCTTAGCTAAATTACCATATAACGGTGAAAAAAGACTTGCATATTCCTCAACATGAGCAATCATCGACCTAAGATCCTTTGTATCTATAAGCAACAGAGGATCACCTTGTTCCAATTCACCATCTTCACCGATATACATTCCGTCGTCAGCGATCTTGAAGATTATGGTAAGGATGTCTGACTGGGTCTGATTAAGCCCTAAAATCCTTGCAAGGAGCATGGGACCCATCTCTGATATCGTAGTACGCAGAGGCATTCCCTTTTCCCCATATACATCCCAGAAGTTGGACGGATGTGTACATGCCCCTTGTGTCTCGCCCGCAACGGCGATACCTGAGAGATCTCCCTTAACATCCGCTATGAATACCGGCACTCCCGCATCGGAAAAAGATTCCGCAACTGTCTTAACGGTAGTCGTCTTACCTGTTCCCGTTGCCCCGGCGATCATTCCGTGACGATTGGCCATCTTGGGGATTATGCTAATCTCCTTATCACCCGCATTTCCAAAATAGATCAGATCATTCTTATACATTGCATATCTCCTTCTTATTCATTCTCTTTCCTTACGGAAGGTCTTCTCCTTGCTTTATCTAAGTACATAACTTCATCCGCCTGCTTTATCACCTCATCCATTACCACATCCTCGGTACATATAAAGCTCTTATGTCCCATTGAGCACTCTATGTAGTAAGGCTTACCGGATGTCTTGTTGATCCGCTTAAGTGCCTCCTTGACATTGATCGTGAGATTCTTAGCCTCATCCTCATCACAGGGCACCATGGCTATAAACTCGTCTCCGCCGATCCTTCCGAGACACCCTCTGTCCCCAAGTATCTCCTGCGTCACATTGGCTATTGTCTTGATGGCATAATCACCTGCATTGTGGCCGAACTCATCATTGATCTGCTTAAGATGATCCAGATCGCAGAAGAATAGCTGCGCCTCCCTGCCTTCATGCTTACGGTTAAGCTCAAGCACCTTCTCCATGAAGCCTCGTCTGTTGCTCACTCCCGTCATGGGATCGGAGCTGCTTACGGTACTTAATATCTTATTCTGATCCTTAACCTGACGCAGTGTCCGCTTAAGCTCCTTCTTAGCCTCGTCCTCCTTTTCCGTAAGGCGCATTATGGACAGGCCGTTGCTTAGCTGCATGCTCACTCCGTGCATACCTGATAACTGCTCCGGCGTGATCTCGGCCACTAGCAGTCCGTATTGCTCATTTTCGGAGAACAACAGGAAGCACATATACATATGACCGCTTTCCTCCGGATAAAACCTTGTGAATCCCGCCGCCTTGGTGACAGCCTCCCTGTCCTTCTTGCTCTTGCCGTATATAGTTATCTCTTCACCCTTACTTGATGCAACCAGTCTCAGCTCATCCGGACATCTGGATTCCTCACCCTTATTATGGAGGATCGGCCTTGTATTGATGAGAAGATATGCGCTCTTTGCTCCCTGAGCTATGACCTGCTGAAGCGCTATGCGCATGAACGCCTCCTCATCTCTGACTCTTTCCTTAAGTCTCTGAATCACCTGAGCCGCATTCCAGTAGCTCTTCTCATTATTATCCTTCTCTATAAGAGAGGTCTGTATAAGCATGGCTTCTATATGCTCATGTGTCCTCTGCATTATGCGGCTGAATATGAATATCTTATCGTAATTCTTCTCATTCTCTATGAGATTGGTCATCAGCCTGTGGAAATACTTGGAGAACTCGCTCCAATTAACATCATCCCTTACGGAGAAATCCAGTCTCGTGCGTAGCATTGCTCTGAAACTGGCTCTCATCTCCCTCTCATCCGCCTCGCTCACGACCGTATCCACTATCTGATTGAGTATGTATATAAGCTCAATGAAGAATTCCTCCATTGTCGTCCTTGATGCAGGAGAAAACCTGTAATCCATGGAATCCCTTGCCACGACCTCAGCCGTCCTTCTTATATACTCGGGCTCTCTGTGATGCATAAGACCGTCGATAAGAGCGAACGACCCTTCCGAGGCATCAGACCCGTTATAATCACATCCGCAGGAGCCTCTTATGATAAGCGGAACATCCATACGATGAAGCTTCTTATCCTCCTCAGATATCCCCCGAACGGCAAGCTCAAGAGCCATCCTTCCCATGGTAAAACCGTCCTGTCTGACTGTTGTAAGGGGAGGATTGAGTGTCGCTGCTATCTCCACATCATCGAATCCTACTATTGATATATCTCTTCCTATGACCAGCCCCCTCTTCTTGCATACCCTGTATGCACATATGGCCATCTCATCATTGGCACACGCAATCGCATCCGCATCCGGATTCTTGTCGAATAATTCCTCCACAAGATAATCAACATTCGACGAATAATCACCATATACGAACATATCGGCTGTTACATCCAGGCCGTTGCTGCGCATGGCATCGTAGTACCCTCTCATCCTCTCGGATGCATCGGTATTCATCTTGGGACCGCCTAAGAATACTATCTTCTTCCGGTCATGTACCTCTATCAGATGACTGACGGCACTGTACATCCCTTTATAATTGTCGGCGATAAGATAACAGTAATTCTCATGCTCGTTATACTCCTGCAATACAACAAGAGGGATATCGCCGAATCTCTTGAAGAAGACGCTCTTCTCCTCGCGGCTTAAGAACATCATAAGTGTTCCGTATGTGATGATAATGGCATCAAGTCCTGCTATATTGGCATAGTCATAGAGGGAATTGTACTGGTAGTTATATGAAGAAAAGTCAAGATTATTATCATTCCTCTCTTCGTCATTGTTCCAGTAATCATAGATGGAGCCCTGAGCTCCCGGAAGTATAGTGAGATTAACATTGTACTGTGATGAACTCACAGTAAGTCCACGCAGAACCTCCATCGGGTGCTTCGTGAACACATTACCCATAAGTACGCCTATCTGTAATACTCCGTCTTTCATAATCCCTTGGTAACCCCTTCTTTGCAGATAATCAAATCATGATTAAATAATCTTAAAAGAATCCGAACAGCTTCTTCCTAAATCCCGCCATTATCTCTTCATACGGTGCATAGGATATATTGCAGCCCAGAGTCTCATTCCACTTATCCTTAAGCACGGCTGCAAAGCTATCGCCCTTCTCACCGCTCTTAAGCAGGAACGGGAATATATAATATATCATCATGAAATTCAGGTCCATCAATGTGTTCGGGCTGACCTTATTCCTCTTACCGTACTCACTTAATATACTCGCTGCCATATCGCCTGCCGTCTCACTCATGGCCGCCTTAAGAGCCTCTTCATCCTCTTCTGGCATGGCATTAATGGCATCTGTTATGAGACCGCCGTATCTGTTGCGAAAAATCTCATAATTCTCCTCATAGTTAGCCTGCTTAAGCTTCTTAAGATATATGTCACGCTCCCTGAAAAGCTCGTAAATACTACTGTCAATCCTTATCATACTGTTCCCTTAAAAAAAATGAATGAACTGCTAAGTCTCTATAAGTATAACAGAAAAATGAGCCGGTGACTACGATAATCACCGACTCACTTAATATTACATATGTCCTATCTTATTCTTAAGCATTGCCGTTATGACACTTGCCGGCCATACCGCATGCGCTGCAGCTTCCACCGCAGGATGAGCAGCCCTTTTTTCTGCCTGCTATAAGACTCTTAACGCAGAAGAATACTATAACAAGTATCACAAGTCCCGTGATTATACTGCCAATATTGCTTATTATCCACGTCATTAACTCATCCTCCTTTATAGTGCATCAGTCAGCACATCCTTTAATCTGATGATAACACATTTTCCTTATGCATTGTAGCTTGTAACCGTATCGGCCTGCTCCTTGGAAGGACGGAAAAGCATATATAAGGCGAATACTATGATCGCAATCGCTACTATTACACCGAATACGTTGCCTTCACCCGCAAAAAGCGAACCAAGCTGGTTGACTACAAGCGCCGCGAGATAAGCGAATCCACACTGATATCCGATGGCGAACCATGTCCACTTGGCAGAGTTCATCTCTCTCTTGATAGCACCGATAGCTGCGAAGCAGGGTGCGCATAAGAGGTTGAATACTAAGAATGACATACCCTGTGCGGATGTGAAAGCCGCTCCAAGCGCATCATATACATTGCCTGCCGCACCATAGAGAATGCCCATCGTTCCGACGATATTCTCCTTGGCAACAAGTCCCGTGATTGATGCCACTGTTGCCTGCCAGTTGCCCCATCCCAAGGGAATGAATATCCACGCAATGAGATTACCAATAGAAGCAAGGATCGACATATCTATCTCATCCTCTTCAAGCATCCTGAAGCCCTCCGGTGTATTGCCGAAGAATGAGAGGAACCATATTACAATGGTAGATAAGAGTATGATGGTACCGGCCTTCTTAATGAATGACCAACCTCTCTCCCACATGCTCCTTAACACATTCTTAAGCGTAGGCATATGATATGCGGGCAACTCCATAACAAAGGGTGCCGGCTCTCCGTAGAATCTTTTGGTCTTCTTAAGTATTATACCTGATATGATGATCGCTGAGATACCTATGAAGTAGGCGCTCGTTGCTACCCATGCCGAACCGTCGAATATCGCTCCGGCTACCATTGCTATGAACGGAACCTTGGCGCCACAGGGTATAAAGGTCGTAGTCATGATGGTCATACGGCGGTCACGCTCATTCTCAATGGTACGTGATGCCATGACACCGGGTATACCGCAGCCTGTACCTACAAGCATGGGTATGAATGACTTACCTGACAAACCGAAGCGTCTGAATATACGATCCAGCACGAATGCGATACGGGTCATATATCCGCATGCCTCTATAAATGCCAGAAGGAAGAAAAGTACAAGCATCTGAGGTACGAAGCCAAGTACGGCACCCACGCCGGCTACTATACCATCAAGGATAAGTCCCTTAAGCCAGTCTGCACAGCCTATGGCATCGAGTCCGCTCTCTATGATGACGGGAACACCCGGAACCCATACTCCATAGCTCGCAGGATCAGGCTCTTCACCTTCGAATTTCTCAAAGCTTGCTACAGCTTCCGCAAGCTCTTCGCCCGTATAGGTTACAGTCTCCGTAGCCAGAGTCTCCTCATCTTCAAGCTCATAATCAGCGGTTGCATCGGCAGCAATACCCGCTGCGGAAGACTTGATCGCATCAACGTCGATGTTCTCAGCGTCAAGTCCGACAAATGCGTCTATAACATTGGCTGCTTCGCCGTATTCCTCTGCGTCCTCCTCGTATGCGGATGTTCCTATACCAAAGAGATGCCAGCCGTCTCCGAAGAGTCCGTCATTGGCCCAATCCGTTGCTGATGCTCCGACAGTGACCATTGCTATGTAATATACAAGGAACATTACTACGGCGAATATCGGAAGTCCGAGCCATCTGTTGGTTACTATCTTATCGATCTTATCCGAAGTCGTAAGCTCACCTGCCGCCTTCTTCTTATATGATCCCTTAAGTATCTCTGCTATATATACATATCTCTCATTGGTTATGATACTCTCGGCATCATCATCAAGCTCCTTCTCGGCCGCCTTGATATCCTGCTCCACATGATCGAGTGTATCCTTGGAGATATTAAGCTTCTCAAGTACCTTCTCATCTCTTTCAAATACCTTGATGGCATACCAGCGCTGCTGTTCTTC
>DGII01000032.1 GCA_002393095.1 Lachnospiraceae bacterium UBA3826
TGAATTCCCTCATCCATTCGGGATCATTCTTCTCATCGGATATCTGCCTGACTATATCCTCTGTCAGCCCCTCCTTAACCTTGTAGGCATCTTTATCTTCGAATCTGAAGTCGTACAGACTTCTGTCTATATCATCTACCTGTGTCTTTTCTTTCATAAAAAGTCTCCATTCCGGCACCTGTTGTTACTGTTCCTGCAGGAATCTCTCGAAACCGTCTCTGTTGATCTCATCTATCAATCCGGCATCACCCTCTGCCACGATCCTGCCGTCTACAAGCACATGAGTCCTGTCAACCTTAAGCGCTTCAAGTATCCTTGTGCTATGGGTGATTATAAGCAATGCTCCGCCTACCTGCTTCTTATACTCTTCCACTCCCTTAGACACCACATGAACCGCATCCACATCAAGTCCTGAATCGGTCTCATCAAGAATGGCAAGCCTTGGTCGCAGCATAAGCAGTTGCAGTATCTCAGACTTCTTCTTCTCTCCACCTGAGAAGCCAACATTAAGGTCCCTGTCTGCATATGAAGGGTCCATCTGGAGCACTTCCATAGTCTCTTTAAGCTTCTTCTTAAAATCCCACAGCTTGATACGTTCTCCTGTGTGGAGCTCCAATGCTGTCTTGATAAAGTTGCTTAATGTGATCCCCGGAATCTCTATAGGATTCTGAAAGGTCAGGAAAAGTCCTTTCTTAACGATCTTGTCCGTATCCTCGCCTGTAATGTCCTCACCGCCAAAGCTTATGCTTCCGCCTGTGACCTCATATCCCGGATCTCCTATTATGACAGAGCCCAGTGTGGACTTACCCGCACCGTTGGGTCCCATTATCACATGTACTTCTCCTTCTCCCACATTAAGATCTACTCCGTGAAGTATCTCTTTATCCTCTATTCCTGCCTTAAGGCCCTTAATGCTTAAAAGTTCGCTCACCTTGATCCCTCCTTATTTCCTAGAGCATGCAGTATTACGCGCAACCACACACATACCGCCATCATCCGTACTGCCACAGCCTCCGCCACAGGCTCCCACACAGTTGACCTTACCGTCACATACGGATACACTTCCTCCGTCTATCACCAGTTCCTTGCCGTTTATTATCATGTCAGAAAGCTTGAATCTGGCTCTTTCATATATCTCCGTAGCTGTGGTCCTTGATATGCCCATATGGGCGGCGCACTGCTCATGAGTCCTTCCGAGATAGTCAATAAGCCTGATGGCCTCATATTCATCAAGGCTTAATACAACCCTGCGTTCATTGACGTAAGCAGTATTACCGCTTAATCTGTCACTGCCTTCCTTGCCTTCATGTGTACCGAAGAGTCTGAACCTCGGTACTACACATATCTTTCTGCTTCTCGCCGGTCTAGCCATCTTTCCCTCCGATCCGGATACAATGTATCATATCTCGTTTTCGACATATGTCGATTATAACTCATAAAAAAAATATGTCAATATACATGACATATTTTTTATAAAGTGTTAAGAATCCACGTCAGGCTGTCGATATATAGAATATAAAATCAAAGATAAAGACGCAGGCTGATAGGATTCTACGGTCTGCGTCTTTCCAATTATCCGCATCATCATTAATCATCTGCGCCCTGTATTGACAGGACTTCTGACGTATCAACGCCTGCTTCTTCTGCCGTTAAGCATAAGCAGTCTCATAAGCTGAAGTACTGCGGACGCTGCTGCCGCCACATAGGTAAGTGCCGCCGCGATCAGCATCTTCCTTGCTCCACCAAGTTCCTTACCCTCTAAGATATTCTCTCTTGCTATCACTTCAAGTGCCCTTCTGCTGGCATCTATCTCCACGGGAAGCGTAACTATCTGGAAGAGTATGGCAAGGGAGAATACCCATATGCCTATAGTGGCCACGCTGAAGACACCACCGCCTCTCATCGGGAAATCCAGTCCGAAGTACCAGCCAAGCAAAATGATCGGTATGCCCAACTTAGAGCCGATATTGGCATACGGCACAAGCGCACTCCTGAATCTTAAAGGCGCATACCCTTCCTTATGCTGGATGGCATGTCCGCATTCGTGAGCAGCTACCGCAGCAGAAGCAATGGTGGCTGTTCTGTATACACCATCCGACAGACACACCCGCTTATTCCTCGGATCATAATGATCCGTAAGGCTGCCTGCTACCTGTCCTATGCCTACTCCCTGCAGGTTCTCATACCTTATTATCATCTCCGCAACCTGCTCGCCCGTATATCCGTTACTGTTATGCATGAATTTATACTTATTATATGTAAGGTGCAGATATCCGCTTGCTGCAAGGGTAATGACTGCTCCCAGTATTAAATATATATATGTCGAATCAAAGTAATACATCTTCTTAGCCTCTCTAATCTCTAATTCCATTCATTATATCTGCCGTCACTGTGCCATATCCGATAATGACACCCTTTGTCATATGCTCATGGAGCGATACATCGGATGACCTGTACCGGACGGATATATTATAACGCAGTTATATATAATAATACCATTAAAATTCTATATCTAATGCTTAAAAGAGACTTAAACCTCAGAATATTACAGAATAACACAAAATGTCACAGCGTAATCACTGATACATTCTTTGGTAATATTGCACAATTTTAGTCTGGTGTAATTGTATATTTTAACTAAATAAGTGTTTTTAATTTTCATAATAGGCAATTTTTACAAAATTAAGGTCCTTAGCTTGAAATTTATGTCAACTATTTTAGTTGATTTTAGTAAATGCGGGTGTTATATTACGATAAACCCAAAAGAAAGGAGGAACAATCCATGAACTACATAATCAGTTGTAATGACGGAAGCTTTTTTGCAGGTTGGGGAATACTCGGTGAAGAAAAATACGTAACGGATCGTAATCTTGCATACCGGATGTATTCGGCCATAGCAGACAAAACTATCGGCAAACTTCAGAAAAAAGCGGTCGTGGAGCTCTTCTAGTCCACGGCCGTTTTTCTTATACAGAATTTATGATATAATAAACCGTCCGGTGGACGGTTTATCCCGCCGGCAAAAGTAGGATACTGATATATAATAACCCAACTAAAGGCAACAGTCAGGAGCATAACATACTCATGGGAATGATCTTCGATCTGGATGGTACTCTGTCCGATACACTCGATTCAATATCATACAGCGCCAATCTTGCTCTAAGGATGCTGGGACTTGCACCCTTTGATAAGGATCGCTTCCGCTACTTCGTAGGAGACGGAGCTGATGAGCTTGTAAGGCGTATGCTTATTGCTGATGGTGACGCTTCTTGCAGCCGCTATGATGAGCTTAGGGCAGCATATCGCAAGACCTTCTCCGAGCACGCAGACTACAACATCAGAGCCTATGAAGGTATGCCGGAGACCTTAAGGGAGTTAAAGGCAAGAGATATTAAGCTAGCCGTTCTCTCCAACAAGCCTCACAGACAGGCTGTTGAGGTGGTTCATAAGCTCTATGGCGAAGACATCTTCATGCATATTCAGGGCAACGTGAAGGATATGCCCCGTAAACCCGCGCCTGACGGAGCGCTTCTTATTGCGGATGTCTTCAAAGAAAAGCCTGAAGACATTATCTATGTGGGCGATACATCCACAGATATGAAGACCGGCAAGGCCGCAGGCATGTTCACTGTCGGTGTACTCTGGGGATTCAGAGACAGACAGGAACTTGAGGATAATCACGCCGATGCCATCATCTCAAGTCCCCGTGAATTGGTCGATCTGTACTTCAACCGGTATTCCGAATAAGCATTATACAGACTTAACGGGCAAGCAGTGCCTCCACTTCTTCCCTCTTCTCATACAGCACACACCCTCCCGCGTGGTCATCCGCCTCATCGAATATCTTAAGCCATTCCTCACCCTTAAGCTGGCTTACGGGCGCTTCATCCGTTGTAGCATGATTACAGCGTGAATAACAGCCGGCACAATGCAGGTTGCAGTTGCTTGTTATGCTGGCTATTAAGAACGGCGGTATGTGTTCGCCATTCTTCTCAGCCTCCTTACGTTTCTTAGAAGCTGTCTTACTGGCTGCGGCGAATTTTACCATGTACAGACTCTCCTTGGGATTCTTAAGAGTAGCCCTCATAGCATCCCTTACCACGGTCTCAACACCCTTAGTCATATACTCCTGTATATCGAATTCTTTATCCATTGTCAAACCTCATACCTTCCTGCCGTTCCTTACACCGCCTCATTCCTATCTACTTCAATACATAGGTTGCGATATACTCCGTATCCGCTGGATGGATAAGATCGGGCTCATTGATTTCGAACACCGGTGAATAACCTGTTGCCTTGGCACCGAGCTCAAAGTGATACAGGGCTATTCCCATATCTATCTTCTGCATATCAAAGCCTGTGCTGTCTGTATATCCCTTACTCTTCTTCTCATAAAAGTGAATCCTTTCACCGGTCCTTACAAGTCTCCAAGGCTGCTTATTCACTGCGGAAGGTGCCCACCTTACCATTTCATATGCATCCTTAAGTTCACCTTCTTCAGTCTCAGTGACCGGTCTGTCAAAGCTGTCCATGAAAAAGAGTTCATTGGCTTTAAGCCTTGAATCTGCTCTGATACCCTTGCGCATCAGCATTTCCTTGACAGAACGCTTATCCGCGGCATGGCCTAACGGAGACACACAAGGCATCACCTCATCACTGCCCAGCTCCATTGCCTTCTCGAAGGCTTCCCTGTTCATTGTCCCTCCGATCATCACGCTGCCTAGACCGAGTGAGCTCGCATATAACAGAAGCTTCTCAAAGGAATATCCGAAGGCTTCCTCCGAATGCGGCATACGTCTTAGCTTCCCCGCAATATATGTTACGCCACCTGCTATGACGGGGGATGTAAGTCCATACTCATTAGCATCAAGAACCCGGTACTCAACGGGAATAACATACGGATTGGTGCATTGTGGCATATAATCCGTTATTGACTTCTTATCTTCTTCACTTAGACTGTTACCATCATATGTGCGGACACTTTTCCTCTGCATTATCAGTTCTTTATCAGTCATTCTATATCCTCCCGACTCTGTATTGTAATAATATTGTTTGCTATTTTATTGTACACAATTTATTCTAGTATAAAAAGAAGCCTCTGTCAAGGCTTCTTTGTTATTTCTTTTTAATTTAAGGCTGTTCACTCCATATTAAAATTAGCCTTCTTAAGCAATATCGCCGCCGCTATGGCTGTGATAAGACAGGTGATGGCCTGTGCGATATTGGTGAATACGGACGGTACTGCTGCCGCAAAGCCTTTGCCGAGGATCAGTGCTTTATAGAAGAAGTAGCCTGTGATCATAATAAGCTCCGCAGCTACTCCCGATATCACATGCGCTGCGATCCACTTAACTCTGCTTTCCTCTGTAAAATGTCTTCCCGCCCTGCCGATAAGTACCGATGCCACAAGTGCCATAAGGAACTTGATGATAAAGGTTCCCGGTACATAATACGCATATCCGGCAAGCAGATCGGCAAGAGCCGACCCTACTCCTGCTGCCAGAGCTCCGTACACTCCTCCTATCTGCCATGCCGATAAAAGAACCGCTGTGTCACCTATATTGACATAGCCCACGGCTCCGATGGACGGCACTCTTATTACCATTGTTGCGATACATGTGATCGCTGCCATAAGTGCACAATACACTGTCTTAGTCTGTGATACGTTTTTAACTTTTCTGCTCATGGTTTTCCTCCTGTCTGGGTGATTGCATCATCATTTCCTTTATTATCTCCGTCACCTTAGCCATATCTCCTACGAAGGTATACTCATCCGTCGTATGTATATTCCACATGGCATTGGCTATAGTGATCCCGTCTATCCCCTTCTGTCTTAATATGTTACAGTCACTTCCCCCGAATGATATCTCCGGTGCAAAAGCTATACCCTTATCCTCAATGACTTTCCTGTATCCGTATAGTGCCGGCGAATCATCGGGGACTCTGTACGCCTTAAGATGTATATCATACTCAAGAGCGCTCTGTCCGCCGTAAGCCTTGGCCTGTGAGTAGAACGCTTCTCTTATCTCATCAAGTGTCTCTAAAGCCTTATCATGTATCTGGCTTCGTATCTCACCTTTTATCTTAACTGTATCCGGCACGACATTCGTCGCTATCCCACCTTCTATCACCCCCACAGCCAGCGTCGTATCCTCATCCTTTCTTCCTACCGGAAGAGTTGCAATGGCTTTGGAGGCTATCACAATGGCATTTACACCCTTTTCGGGTTCAAATCCCGCATGACTGGCCTTTCCCTTTACTTCTATTTCAAAAGATATAAGTGTGGGCTCCGTTACTGTTACGGAACCGATATCTCCGGCTCTGTCAAGTATATATGCTCTGTCAGCCTTTATCCTGTCAAAGTCAAAAGCACTTGCACCCACACAGTAAGCTTCCTCGGCTACCGTAAAAAGCACCTCGATACTGCGGTGACCGATTCCTTCTTCCCTTATCTCCTCTACGGCTTCAAGTATCTCTGCTATTCCTGCCGCATCATCGGCTCCAAGCACAGTTGTCCCGTCACTTGTGACACTTCCGTCAGGATGCAGTATCGCCTTTTTACCTTCTCCCGGCTTAACGGTATCCATATGCGCCATGAAAAGTATCGCATCGCCATCTCCTGAAAGCACTGCATGTATATTGCCCGCATCAGAGCCTGTTACGGAAGCACTTTCATCTTCGTACACCGCAAAGCCGTTAGCTTCAAGCTTAGCCTTAAGCGCATCCGCCATCTTGCGTTCACCGTATGTAAGCGAATCGATCTCAACCAGTTCCTTAAATGTCTTAAAAAGTCTTTCTTTGTTGACCTTACTCATCCTGTATCCCCTTAATTAATATAACTGTGTTTTTCAAGCGATAATCATTCAGGCCATAAAATACTTGCAATTATCCGAGCTCAGTTGTCCTTCTATATGCCGCACATATAGCATCCATTACACTTCCATGAAGTCCGGAATTCTGGAAACTGTGGAATCCCGCTATACCTATCCCACCCGGTGTATTCATCTCATCAGTAATCTGATATGGATGCTTATCTGTGGATGCAAGGACACTTCCTGTCGCAACCATATTCTCATAAACAATTGCCCTTGCTTCTTCCCTTGATATACCAATCTCTACTCCGGCATCTGTAAGTGCAACGGCAAACAAAATGAACCACTCCGGACCTGCACATGAAAGTGCCGTGAACGCATCGAATTTATTTTCATCAAGATACATAGTCCTGCCTATAGCATCCGTTATTACTCTTACATCAGACCTTTCCTGATTTGAAAAATCATCTTCAACTGCCAGTGCACTGTAACCACGTCCTGATTCAATCATAGTATTGGGCATGATACGTGCTATTTTTACATTATTACCAATCCAGCTTCTCAATTTATCTATCCTGATACCTGCACAAATCGACACTATGATGTGTCGTGAATCAAGATTTTCCGCAATCCCCTTGCAGGCAGATTCTGCGTCCTGTGGTCTTACTGCCATAACAATGATATCCGCTTTATTAGACAGATCCGAATAATCATTTACAATATTCACATTATGCTTTTTTGCAAGATACTTTTGCCTCTCCGCAAGTATCTCCTTCACAAAAATGGAATCAGCCTTGACTGAACCTGAAGAAATCAGTCCTCTGATAATTCCTTCTGCCATATTGCCGCCGCCTATAAACCCTATCGTTCTACTCATTAAGATATGTCCTTCCATCTAATCAATGACATTAAAATTCGTGTCACTATATTGCCTGATGCTATCAGCATATTCTGTACCATATTCCAGTTCAACGTCCACAAGAACAGCCTTGCCAACATCATCACCCTCTTCTTTGAATATAGAGGCTGCAACCTCTCTGAATGACCAGTATATGTGTGCACAATGGTATTCAAAGTCCTTAATACCGCCCGGGAATTTCCCCTTATCACTTCCCTCGAATATGTCGCCGCTTTTTAACCTGTGTATGCAACATTCCGATTCATGAAGAGTCTGTACCGTCTCATATCCGAGTGCAGGATTAAAGCCTCTGGAGATCGAAGCGTCAAGGTCGCTGCAGTACAATGCTCCGGCATCTGTCAGACCCATCGCCTTAAACTGTGCATACCAAGGGCAAACTGTAACTACCATATTTCCTTGGGCATCTCTTTCAAAAACATTGGCCGTTCCATCCTTCTTGACATCCTCGGTACTTATCCATTCTCCATAGTAGTTGTATGAAGCCTGTGTAAGCTCAGCTCCATCACGAATTGCTCTCTGTGCCATTCTCCTGCCACGTTGCAAAGCATAATACTGCGTTGCATGAAGAAATGCCTGTTCACCACGTCTGCCAAATGCTTCGGTCAGATGAATATAATATCTACCTGCTATATAGGCATGGACCTTCTCATTAAATCCCATAGCCATATACCTCTTCCAATCCTATTTGCAGCAACCGCCGCACTCCTCAGACACCGCAGGTTCGCTATGGCTTGTAGCATATGTGCTGTGAATGCCGATACCTGCAAATACGAGTGCTGCCGCGAGCACAATAACTCCTACTGCCAAAGCAGCTGTCTTCTTAACATTCATATTCTCCTCCTTATCACAGAGCTCTTGACTCTTTCCCACTATATCAGTGGGAATAATATGTTTTACTGTTTAGAATAATAACTCATACCGGTATGTATGTCAACAGTTTTTATTCTGTTTTTTGTTCCCTGCTTTTTTTGAATAACTCCGCGCATTTCCTTCCGGAAGCTGTTGCACACAATCCCCCTCTGCATGTACACAGGAGGTCATCCGACATACTTCTTCCCACAGCATCTGCCGTTTTCAACACTTCATCAAACGAGATCGTACAAGCTGCACCTGACATGGCCCACTGCGCATATACCTGCGGCATTGATACTATAAAAAGCGTTCTTGCCGTACATGGTGTACCTTGTCCTCCCGGAACCGGGTCACACGGCCAACCTATTGCCGCCTGAAGAGTAAAAGATGCTGCATTCTCTATCTGTTCCGCAGTACCTCCCAGCATCTCAACGATAGCAGCAGCTGTCATTGCTGCGCACACACCGCATTCTCCGGCACATCCGATGATTTCACCGGTAGGTTCTGTATTAGTATAAGCCATCGCACCAAAAGACGCCGCAACAAAAAGCCCTCTGTAAAGCGCTTCCTCCGGCAAATCATACTCTTCACTAACCGCCTTAAGTACAGAGAATAAATATCCGGCGCCATTGCTCATAGGTCCCGGTATGTCCAAAACATCCCGCATCTGTGCCTGAGCGGAGTGCATATAATGTATCGCTTTCCTCGTCACACCGTTTACCAAGCGGCTATTGCGGGTTGACGTTTCCCATTCCCTGTGATAAATGGTTCTAAAAGGATTAATAACAAGCAAACTCTCATCCTCATACAGTGCACTTATCCGTCTGCAAAGAGCCTTTCCTACCACATCCCGCATATAATACGCCACTTCTTCTTCGCTCCATCCGGACGCATCAACCTCATATTCAACAGCAAGTTCATACATACTCTTGTTCCCGGTCTCAGCCATTTTTCTCCACTCCGTCACTGAACTATACTTCTGTGGCTTCTTTCTATCGGTTGTGACTACCGGTAGAACCGGTTCCAACAGATATACTTCTTCTGTGCCTAATGCTACAGACAGTCTCTTCCTGTCAGGTCTTTCATCCACTGCATACCACAGTAGTCTTCCATATACAGTATCCTCGCTGTCATTGCGAGTATCTGAGATTCCCTCCGCCAACACATTATGATTCTTTCGGATATAGTCAGTGACACTGTTGTCATATCCTTCGGCAGATGTTTTGTTGGCAAATACCAGAATCATCCAGTAGTCACCTTTCCCGGAGAATGCAAATCCGTTCAAAGAGACTACTTCGATCATTCCACCTCCGATTGAGTTGGCGGACAGCATTATTTTCCTGCCAGTCGTCCCTGTGAGAACGAACTTCATGGCATTAGGATGAGAGCTGACTTCCAATTCGGTAAAAATGAATTCATATGAGATGCCTTTTGCCTTAAGTGTATCCTTGATCTCAAAAAATCCTTCGCTATCAGGCTTATTTCCGTATGACCCATTGAGCATACCTATATCTTCATTCATCTGACCGAAGCCGTCTGCAAAAGAGCCTCTTTTGTCCAGATATATCTCGATCTTCACAACATCCTCGCCGAGCATTGAATGCGCAATATAAGCAGCTCTGCATGGTCCGGACATATGAGAACTCGAACCCGGATTGGCTATCGGCCCGAATACGTCGTTAAAATATTCCGGATATATCCTTATACTCATTTTGTTTCATCCTTTACTATCCTGCCGTCCTGGATCACTACCCGGACATTCCTCTGATCAGTCATCAAAAGTATATCCTCTGAAGGATCTCCCTCTACGTAGATCAAATCAGCCAGTTTACCTTCCTCGACAGTACCGAGTCTGTCTGACGCAAGCATGAGTTCCGCCCCTCTCTTGGTAGCCATGGTTATTATCTCAAGCGGTGTGAATCCCGCATACTTCATTCTCTCGAATTCCATTGTCGACTTATCATATGAGCATCCGAACTCTGCATCACTTAAGAAATCACAGCCCATCGCGATCTTAACGCCTGCGTTCCTTGCGAGTTCAAGCGATTTATAATGTGCTTCATAAGCGGCGTTAGTCTTATCTTTTAAGTACTCAAGCACACCTTCTTTGTGCTCGAAATATGTCTTGGACGTATGCATAATAGACAGTGTAGGAACAAGATAGCAGCCATTCTTAACCATCAGTTCCACACATTCTTCATCCAGATAGAAGCCGTGTTCTATGCTCTTTACACCATTCTCAAGCGCCGTATGAATACCTCGGTTGGCCTGCGCATGTGCAGCTACATATGTCCCCATATTCTCTGCCTCTTCCACAGCCGCGCGTATCTCATCTCTGCTGAAATGACTGTGAGGTGCCGCGGTATCTCCGAGCGAGAACACTCCGCCGGTAGTCATTATCTTGATAAAATCAGCACCGTTCCTTGCATTTATCCTGCACGCACGACGCACCTCATCCACTCCGTTCACTATAACAGCGGGTGAATATGTATTCACTGCCGCTTCCAGCGTGAGTTTCTGATAAGCATCTCCATGACCGCCTATCTGTGTCAGTATCTTGCCGGCTCCGAATATCCTTGGAATATCTATCAGACCTTTATCAGCCGGCTCTTTGAAGAATATGGCATCGCTCCCCATATCTCTGACGGCTGTATATCCGGATCTTCTGACAGACTCAAGGTCTTTTAATGCCTGAGCCATAGCCATCTGAGGCGTCGCTGTGATCCACTCGATTGCTTTAGCCCCACACCAGCTCAAATGTACATGAGAATCTATAAGTCCCGGTAATATTGAACCGTTCTCAGATTCATATATAACCGCACCGGGAATATCCGGGCACTCATGTGACTTACATATTGTTTTTATCCGATTACCCTCTATAATGACAGCAGACTCTTCTACAGGCTTGCCTCCGTTTCCGTCTATCAGACGCCCTTTAAGTATTATGGTCTTTTCCATTCCTTTATTCCTTTCTGTATCTGAACCTGTAATCACAAGGTTTAGCATTAACGCACAACTGCCCTGTGTAAGTGAATTCAATCTTCTCAAGATCTCCGTTTAATATCTCATCGACATGACAAAAAAGCGGACCGAGTTCAGGATATGAATACTTCTTAAAGGTCTCATCATATATGCATTTTTTTATAAGATAAGTAAACTCATCCCTCTCACATTCCGGAAATTCGAAGTCCCAGCCCACACCATATGTTTCAAGCATCTGCTGTCGGTGTTCCTCTTTAATCTTCTCTATATAGCCTTCTTCCTTTGCTTCATTGATATTGGCGATACGCATGGGCTCAACAGCCGTATACATGGCTTTTTTGATCTCTTCTATAGCATCTCCTTTTGTAAGCCCCTTGGACTGCAGTGCCTCATAGACCGCCATACATGTTAAAAGATTGCACAGATGCCCATAATTCTTCTTATCTTTGTATGGACACTCATCTATATATTTTTGCAGACGGCTCACGATATCGGCTCTGACATTCTCTTCTTCGTTATCATAAAGAATTTTAAATCTTCCATCTCTGATCAGATTCTCCGGTGTATACATCATCACTTTATCTCCTTCTAACTACAGAATCGCAGGGTCCTTTATAAGTCGCCCCTGTTCAAATCTCTCAATGCTGTACCATTCCATAGGAAGTGAAGTCTCAAGATCTGCTATCTCTTCAGCGACCAGGGTTCCGATTGCTCCGGCGAACATCGTAGCCTTGGTACATCCGCAAGCTACATGGAATCCCTCCACTTGAGGAACTCTTCCCAGAATAACACTGTCATCCGGAGCAATACCGTATTGTCCTGCCCACTGCCTTATGACTCTTAAATGCGCAAACATGGGCACCTGCTCTATTCCAAGCTTGGCCATTCTCTCAAGGAAATCCCATGTAGGAGTAAAGTCCACTTCTCCGAGACGGACATTTGGTTCGGATGATCCCATTAAGAAATTGCCATTGGGAACCTGCGTAATAAAAGTACCATGTTTAAATGAGTAGATCATTGGAGCTTTGATGTATTCTACAGGCTCTGTTGCAAGTATCTGTCTCTTGGCAGGTTCAACAGGAATACGTACTCCTACCATCCTTCCTATATATTTACTTGATTCACCGGCTGCACATACAACACACGATGTGCTGATCGTTCCTTTATTCGTCCTGACAGCCTTGACCTTACCGCCTTCCACATCTATCCCGATGACCTTGGTATAATCGTTAAATTCGACGCCTCTGTCAGTCGCGCCCTTTTTATATGCATATACCATCTTCATGGGATTGATATGGCCTTCTCCGGTACAGTAGGAGCCGCCCACAAGACCTTCCGTACTGAGATACGGGACCACTTCCTTACTCTGCTTGGCATCCAGTATATATGAATCGATCCCGAGGGACTTCTGGAGTTCAACATTCTTACGCTGTATTTCCAATGATTCCTGTTCATAAGACGTCAGGATATATCCGTGCTTGATTATCTCCAGATCACCGTATCCGGTCTCCTCCCCAAGAGTATCAAACTGAGAGACGCTTAACAGTCCAAGCTTACAGTTCTCCACACTTCCGAACTGGAGCCTGAACTGTGCAGCACATCTCCCCGTTCCGCCAAAGGGAACATATTTCTCTTCCAACAGCACCACATCCGTTATGCCTCGTTTTGCAAGGTTATAGGCTATGGATGTACCTGCTGCACCTCCTCCGATAATTACTACTTCTGCTTTAGTCTTCATCATACCCCCTTATTACTTATCCTGTCCGGCGATCTGTCCCAGTGTGACCGGTTCGATCGGGAGTCTGTTAATAGGAATATCTATATCTTCTACTTCTCTGCCTGTATATCTGGCTATCTCATTTGCTATCAACTGTTTACAGGTCTTTCCCTGACAGTTGCCCATCGTACAACGTGTCTTACGCTTGATTTCCTGCATTGATGTCACTCCCTCATCAAGAAGCTTATGAAGTCTCTCAAGTGTAAGATTCTCACACCTGCATAAATATACTTTGCTCTCATCCACTTGCATGTTCATCCCTCCTGATTCTTACATCTTATACTTCTTACTTCGTATAAGTATTCCTTCGGAACTTCAACAGATACAACATACGTCTTCTGATGTTCCGATACCCTCTTGATATTACCTTCCGCAACCTTTGCTCCTTTACGATCAAGAAGATCTGCTCTTTTTCCCACAACAGGAACAGGAAGCATCTCATATGGTAACGTAAGAATAAAGCAGTCATCAGATACACTCTCATCGATCACAAAACATGCATGTCCCGGACATGATCCGACACAGGCACCGCAACCGATACAATTCTCATGATTAACTACAGGTGTATCAGACAATTCCTTCTTGGAAAACGCTCCGAATCGACATGATCTGACACACGGGTCGCAAGGTATTCCCTGCATACACTCCGTGATTACATACGGTCCTTTTCTGCGTCTTTCTTCATCAGGAATGAGTTTATTAAAATCTTCTTCCGTCAATATTCCATCATCATACAACATTGCTCTTTTCCCTTTCTGTTAAAGCTTTTTTCATACCTTCTCTAATCTTCCTGCCCGTCTCTCCTGCCCTTAATGCATTAAGTCTGAGTATAGCTTCCTCTCTATCCCTATGTGCTTTCTCACTTATGAATCCCATCTCTATAGCCGCACTGGTTCCTGCTATGATACCTTCCAGGATTGCTGATGATGCCTCTTCAATGGACGCTACATCACCTGCAACATATACACCCGGAACCGTTGTCTCAAGGCTTTCATCTCTAAGAGCCGTCATGCCGCCAAGTTCAGGTATATATCTCTGTTTGCAGCCTACATTGACAATCAGTTCATTAAGCGGTGACAATCCCGTGGCAAGAAGGATCGTGTCAACATCCAATTGTCTCTCTGTACCTTCTATAAAATTAAAGTCCTTATCGACGTTTGAGATTATCGCGCCTTCAACCTCTTCTTCACCCACAGCCGCTTTAATGCTTGTCCTTGTTAGTATAGGAACTCCATATCTTCTTAACTTGGACGCATGTACAAGATAACCTCCGATTTTGTAAGAAGCCTCTATTACAGCCTCTACATGCACACCTGCCTGAAGGAGCTGATAAGATACTATCAGCCCGATATTCCCCGCACCTACCATCAAGACTCTGCTTCCGGGAAGCACACCATAAAGATTCATTAATGTCTGAACAGCTCCCGCCCCATATACTCCGGGAAGATCATTGTTCTCAAAAAGAATCTGTTTTTCTGATGCTCCAGTAGCTATGATCACTTTTTCTGCCGTTATTTTGTCATATCTTCCGTTTTCAGAAAATGTGATCACCCCATCTTCATATATTCCCAGAACAGTTGTGTTCCTCTTAATGGTAATTCGCTCAGCGGTTACTCCTTCTTCAAGGATTCCAGCTATTCTTATGCCCCTCTCTCCGGCATATTCTTTCTCAGATCCGAAGAATCTGTGTGTCTGCTTGATCAACTGTCCACCGAGCCTGCTATTACGGTCGAAAATCGTAACATTTGCCCCTGCTTCAGCTGCAGATCTGGCTGCTGATAAGCCGGCCGGTCCTCCACCTATAACGGCTACTTCAGTAAAATTCATCTCTCTACACCTCCGAAAATAGAACCTTTATCATCTTGTCTTCTTATGTCCATATTGTCTCTAAGCAGCTCCGTGCATACTCTTACATTAGTTCTTCCATTCACTTCCATAAGGCATGATGAGCAATTGCCTATCGCACAGAAAAAACCTCTCTTCCTCCCACCGTGATCACGAAGGACTCGAATGCCGTTCGCACTGAGTGCCGATGCTATCGTATCTCCTTCCAAGCCTTCATATTCTTTTCCTTCAAATGAAAAACTGATGCTCTTTCTGTTTTCCGACCTGTCAAGTATCGGATGTTCCTTTATTCTCATAGTTCACCTCCCATAAAGATTCGTTGATAAATATCTGAGCCCCGTATCGGGTGCTATCACCACTATTCTTTTACCTCTGTTCTCCTCTCTTTTTGCAATCTCTATCGCCGCATGAAGGGCTGCACCGGACGAACTGCCAAGCAGCACCCCATCCTTGCGTGCGGCACACCTCGCCGCCTGATACGCATCCTCCGCACTTACCGATACGATTCTGTCTATCACAGAAAAATCAACTGTCCCCGGTATTTCATTATCCGCAACATCACTTATTCTCTCTATTCCGTCTATAACACTTCTGTTCGGATAATCCGGATGCGGCATAGCATCCTCATCCGGTTCTACCGCAACTATTTCCACCAATTGATTCTTTTTCTTTATATATTGCCCTACCCCTGAAATTGTTCCACCTGTTCCGACGCTTCCTACTATAATATCCACCTCTCCGTCCGTATCCTCCCATATCTCAGGTCCTGTTGTATCACGATGGACTGCAGGATTAGACATGTTAAAGCACTGATCCGTGTAGAAAATACCATCTTGACTTCTAAGATCTGCTTTAAGAGCATTCAAGCCTGCCATGAAACTTCCGCCATTTTCTGCCATTGCCTTTTTCACACTTTCAAGCTCTGAGAAAGAAATTGTCTTATAACCGAAGGCATTTATAGTACGATACCTCTCCTTGGTTACTCCATCCTGCATATACGCTAAGAAGTTATATCCTTTAGCTGCACATATAGCAGCCAGCGAAATTCCGGTATTACCACTTGTTGTTTCCACAACAACATCGTCATATGTTAACTCGCCGCTTTTCTCCGCATCTTCTATGATTCTAAGTGCCGCTCTGTCTTTGCTGCTCATATTTACATTAAAATATTCAAGCTTCACTATTATATGAGCATCCAGATCAAGAGCTTTTATAAGACCATTAAGTTCTAATAACGGAGTGTGTCCGATTAGCTCTGTTATTGATTGTTTTATGTTCATTCCCATGCCCTTTCGCTTTATTTCATATCATTTCACTAGGGATTGTCGTCTTTATTTTACATAGAAATCATATCATTTAAATAGGATTTGTCAAGTTTTTTCTAAAAAAGTATTGACACGCACAAAATATTGAGGTATCCTACTTTTCGATGCAAAGTACTGGATTCCTATTGAGATACTAGGAATACAAAAGGAGGTTTTTATGAAAAAAAGATTAGTTACCAGTATTATTTCAGTAGCAATGGCATTAAGCCTGGTAGCTTGTGGAAGCTCATCAGCTACGCCTGCTACTCCGGCTACTAACAACGATGGCAGCACAACCACAGAAGAGACTTCTGCTACACAAGAAGCCCCTGAACAGACTAATGAAGTATCTGAGGCAAATGAACCTATTGCCTTACGTGCAGTTGCCTATAACAGTATTGTCGCACATCTTGATTCTGCTATTGCAAAAGAAGCGGGATATTATGATGAAGAAGGATTGGATGTGACCATGACATATAATAATTCCAATCCGGAGAATATCCAGGCACTGTTAGAGGACAAGCTGGATCTGGTTTCAGCCGGTTCTACAGCTGTTCTCAACTATATAGATCAGGGTGCAGATATTGTTATCATTGGCGGACAGATGACCGAAGGTGTTGCACTGTTCTCACTTCCGGAGAGAGCAGACGAATTCAAGGAGATCAACGAAGCTTCTCTTGCAGGCAAGAAGGTTGGTGTTACAAGGCTGCAGACAGGTGATATTGCCCTTCGTAAGATTCTCAAGGATCAGGGTGCAGATTTATCTAAGATCGAGTTCGTAGAACTTGATTCACCTGCAACAATTATTGAAGCCGTCAAAAAAGGTGAAGTTGATATAGGAAGCCTATACATGACTTTCAGAGAGACGGCAGAGTTACAGGGGCTTGTACCTGTATTGCACTTAGATGAATTATGGCCGGGTTACACATGCTGCCGTTTATTCACAACAAGAGATAAACTTGATGCCAATCGTGATGCTTATGTTGCGGCAGTCAAAGCTAATATCAGAGCTTATTCTCTTATACAGCAGGATAGAGACAAGACTCTTGAGCTTGCAAAACATGTAATGGAGATTGAAGATGATGTGCTTACAAGTCAGGTATATGATTATGGTCATCTTGGCCTGAATCCCAGTCCTGATGTCAAAAACACAACAAGATTCTACGAAGCAATGGTTGAAATCGGATATGCACAGGGAGGTATAGATTTCAGCGAACATATAGATCCTTCTCTGTATATCGAAGCACTTGACGAATTGCTTGAGGAGGAACCTGATAACGTTGTGTATAAGCAGCTTAAGGAAGAATCAGATAAGAATAACGTATAAGGAATCTGAAATTCACCTCGCGAACCTCGTACAATGTGCTCGGTATGGTAGATTAATATGGGAAAGATAAGTTTAGATAACGTAAAATTAAATTACACTGATAACGGCACTGTATACAATGCCCTCGACGGCCTGTCTTTTGATGTAAAAGAAGGTGAATTTGTAAGCCTTATTGGTTCCAGTGGATGTGGGAAAAGCACAGCACTCAGTGTGTTGTCGGGATTACGTGATCCCGACAGCGGCACACTGTTGATAGACGGTAAGCCCACTACAGGTACAGGCAAAAACAGAGGAGTAGTATTTCAACATTACTCATTGTTCCCATGGATGACAATCATAAAAAATGTCGAATATGGAATACAACAAGTCTTTCCTGACATGTCTAAAAAAGAAAGAATAAATGAGGCACGCAAATATCTGGAAAAGGTTGGGCTGGCTGATTTCGTTAATAAGTATCCTTTTCAGCTATCCGGCGGAATGCAGCAACGTGCTGCTATAGCCAGAACTCTTGCTATGAAACCCGAAATACTGTTAATGGATGAGCCATTTGGTGCCATAGACGCCAAGAATCGTGTTATCCTTCAAGATCTTCTGCTAAATATATTAGAAGAATCCGAAGAGAAAAAAACGGTGGTCTTTGTCACTCATGATGTGGATGAAGCAATACTTCTCTCAGATCGAATACTTTTCATGGATCAAAAGAAGATATCAAAAGAGATTGTTGTTAATTTTCAGAGACCAAGAAACAGAGAGACACTTATGGAAAGAGAATCATATCGTTCTCTCAGGAAAAAAGTTGTTAATCTATTCTATTATGAATCGGAGGAAAAAAGCGAAGTGGAAGGAGGCGAAGGAATATGATACGCAAGTTGCACACAGTTTTGCCGCATATTCTCTTTATTTTACTAATCATACTTATACTTTCTCCATCCGTAGACGGAACAGCACAATACCTACCTTTTCTTATTGTCTGCATAGCTATAGAAGCGTCTCTTATTGCCAATCATAAAAAGCGGGTAGCCAATGACATCGGAATTATAGTCTATGTATTTCTGATAGTATGGGAGTTTTTTACCGCCAAAGTCGGATTGAAGAATGCTATGTTGTACCCTGCCCCGGAAAATGTCTTTGCCATTTTTCCAAAAGATTATGAAAAGATACTGGAAGGAGTATTCAGTTCATTAAGACTTATGTTCGCAGGATTCGGATTAGCGCTGTTATTTGGTGTGAGTCTGGGACTTTTGGTAGGATTATCAGACAGATTAAGCTCTGTCCTTATGCCGATAGTCAAGGTAATAAGCCCTATTCCTCCAATCATTTACTCACCATATGCAGTTGCCTTACTTCCAAGCTTCAGAGCCGCATCAATCTTCGTCATCACATTGACAATATTCTGGCCCATATTTATGAACATGATACTGAGTGTTCAACAAATAGACAGAAAAATAATGGATTCCGCCAGAACACTGAATGTACAACGTGGAAGTATGATATGGAATATCCTTTTGCCTTACAGTTTACCCGGAATTATCAACAGCCTTACAGTATCTGTATCAACATCCTTCCTTGTACTTACTGCTGCAGAAATGATCGGTGCCACATCCGGATTAGGTTGGTACATTAAGTATCATTCGGATTTTGCTAACTATTCCAAAGTTGTATTCGGAATAATCATGATAGGAATAATCGTGACACTGTTAAATCTATTAATTACATTGTTACGCAAGCTCCTGATAAGATGGAGATGATGAGACAATGATTTCTGTTAATCTCTATTGACATCTCTTCTTAATCTGTGGTGGATTTTTAAAAAAAGAAATGGGTTTTTTACCGTATGTGTTAAGTTTCTTGACAGCTAGGCGGGTTGCTCGTTTCTTTTTTTATTTTTATGATATCATATAGGTATTTTTTACCGTCCCTGTCATGCCTGACGATCATATACAGTACAGATTACAAAAACATGGTCATATAAATCGGTATATATAATACGCCATCGTCAAATGCCAAATCCTTCGTATAGATAATGTATCTGTCATTCATTTTAACTTGATACTTATCCTTGAAATAATCAAAAGATTTATGGCTTTTGTATCCTGACGATTTATATTTTCAAATATCATTCCCTGATTGATACCAAGATCATCAATAATCAGGGAACGATACATTTTATCCGTATCCCCACCATTATTTAAAATATGGGTTACCAAAAGGCCTGTATCGCCCATAAACATCTTAAATTTCTTCCGGTCAGCATACAATTCCAATGCGATTTCAGGATTCGTAACGTTGATACAGTTGTTTACAATCATTGCCTCATTCAAAAAGTCAATCGCATTGCCACAGTTCCTCGTGCGGGCTTTTTTGTCTACCACCGACAATCTGAATACTGAGTTATGATTTGACAGTTGTTCCGGTATAGACTTAAACACAACCTCTGCCCTATCGCCATCCTCTGAATCATGTTTTTTCAGATCATTGGTGTATAATCTTAGAATGCCTTTTTTTACCTGTAGCAGTATTCCCGAAAAAGCAAAAATGTTTCCCTCGAATAATAATAGGCGGTGGATTGTTCAAACAATTCACTGCCTAGTTAACTTATGCAATATAATATCGAATCATATAGTCTGTAATGATGCTCGCAGGATTCGAACCTGCAACTTCAGTTTTGCAAACCTATGCCATGCCGGTGGCCAGAGCATCATACAGGCCGGGCGTGTGGAAGTCACGCCCCGCCTTCGGCCTGTGAACAGGACACACAAGCCTATAAGGAAAAACAAAGAAGTTGTATTTAGCTGTTGAATAACGGGGTAGACAGATATCTGTCTCCTGAGTCAGGCAGAAGCACTACGATATTCTTGCCTGCATTCTCGGGTCTTGCAGCAAGGATAGTACCTGCCTTAAGAGCGGCACCCGATGATATACCCACGAGTATTCCCTCACTTACCGCGAACGCCTTGCCCTCTGCGAATGCATCTTCATTCTCTATGGTTATGATCTCATCGTATATTGAAGTATTGAGTGTCTCAGGTACGAAGCCCGCGCCGATACCCTGTATCTTATGTGCACCTGCCTGTCCTGTAGAAAGGACAGCGCTTGTTGCTGGCTCTACAGCTACTATCTTCACATTAGGATTTTTCTCCTTAAGGTACTCACCAACACCTGTGATAGTACCGCCTGTACCTACTCCGGCTACGAATATATCAACCTTACCGTCTGTCTGCTCCCAGATCTCCGGACCTGTGGTTGCTTTATGCACTGCGGGATTGGCAGGATTAACGAACTGTCCGAGTATTACTGAGCCCTCTATCTCATTCTTAAGCTCCTCAGCCTTGGCGATAGCGCCCTTCATTCCCTTGGCACCTTCCGTAAGCACAAGCTCCGCTCCGTATGCCTTAAGAAGATTGCGGCGCTCCACACTCATCGTATCGGGAAGGGTAAGGATCGCTCTGTATCCCTTGGCTGCGGCTACAGCTGCAAGTCCTATACCGGTATTACCGCTGGTAGGCTCTATGATCGTTGCTCCGGGCTTAAGCTGCCCTTTCTTCTCCGCATCCTCTATCATTGCAAGAGC
>DGII01000031.1 GCA_002393095.1 Lachnospiraceae bacterium UBA3826
CAGTTCATCTCTGAAGCTGTTGACCAGACAAGAGGCTGGTTCCATTCGCTTATGGCAGAGTCCACGCTGCTTTTTAACAGATCTCCTTATGAGAATGTCATAGTTCTGGGCCACGTACAGGACAAGGACGGACAGAAGATGAGCAAGTCTAAGGGCAATGCGGTGGACCCCTTCGATGCTTTGGAAAAATACGGTGCTGATGCCATAAGATGGTACTTCTATATCAATTCGGCACCATGGCTTCCCAACAGATTCCACGGTGATGCGGTGGTTGAGGGACAGAGAAAGTTCATGGGCACATTGTGGAACACATATGCGTTCTTCGTGCTCTATGCCAATATTGATGATTTTGACGCTACAAAATACACGCTTAACTATGACAGCTTAAGCGTTATGGATAAGTGGCTGCTCTCAAAGCTTAATACGATGGTTGGAGAGGTGGATGATAACCTTGAGAACTACAGGATACCGGAGGCAGCAAGAGCGCTTCAGGAATTCGTCGATGATATGAGTAACTGGTATGTAAGACGAGGCAGGGAGCGCTTCTGGGCAAGCGGAATGGAGCAGGATAAGATAGATGCTTATATGACGCTCTATACAGCTTTGGTAACTGTAGCCAAGGCTTCGGCACCCATGATCCCCTTCATGGCTGATGAGATATACCGTAATCTGGTATGCAGTGTGGATAAGGATGCGCCGATCTCGGTTCATCTGTGTGATTTCCCTGTTGTGAATGCCGGACAGATAGATAAGGATATCGAGTCTAAGATGGATATGGCCATCGATGTCAAGGTCAAGGGAAGCGCATGCCGCAATACGGCCAATATCAAGAACAGGCAGCCCGTTAAGAGGATGTTCGTCAAGACGGAGGCGGAGGCGCTGTCCGACTATTATATAGATATAATCGCTGATGAGCTCAACGTAAAGGAAGTCATCTTCACCGATGATGTAAGCGAATTCACCACATACAGCTTCAAGCCCCAGCTTAAGACCGTGGGTCCTAAGTATGGCAAGCACATGGGCTTCATACAGAAGACTCTGTCGGAGCTTGACGGCAATGCGGCATACGCGACTCTTGAAGAGAAGGGAGCACTCGAATTCAACGATAACGGTGAGCAGATATTACTTACAAGGGACGATCTTCTGATCGCTATGATACAGAAGGAAGGCTATATCACCGAGGCAGACAATAAGACGACCGTAGTGCTTGACACCACTCTTACGGAGGAGCTTATAGAAGAGGGTAATGTCAATGAGATCATAAGCAAGATACAGACCATGCGTAAGGAACGCGGCTTTGAGGTCATGGACCATATTAAGGTAGCTGTTGTGGGCAATGACAGGCTCGCAGAGGTCGTAAAGCGTAATGAGAAAGCTATTTCTTCCAAGGTATTGGCCGAGAGCTTCATATTCATGGACAATGACTATAAGGAGAGGAAGGATTGGAATATTAACGGGGAAGATGTAACTATCTGTATAGAAAAGGCGTAATGTCCAAAACTGCTTTAATACTTTTTCAAGAAAGGAAATCAGACAATGGCTAAGAAAACAGAAAAAACATCCGGATTCGACAGGGAACTGTTCATAAGAAGCGTAAAGTACAACGTTAAGACACTGTTCCGTAAGAACATGGAGGAGGCTTCCAAGCAGGAGATATTCCAGGCTGTATCCTACGCTGTCAAGGATATGATAGTGGATAACTGGATGACTACGCAGAAGGAATTTGAGAAGACCGATCCCAAGATGGTCTACTATATGTCCATGGAATTCCTTATGGGCAGAGCATTGGGCAATAACCTTATTAATCTTAAGGCATATAAGGAAGTGGCTGAATGCCTCGATGAGCTTGGAGTGGATATCAATGCCATAGAGGATGAGGAGCCGGATGCAGCACTGGGTAACGGTGGTCTGGGAAGACTTGCGGCGTGCTTCCTTGATTCTCTTGCAACCTTGGGATACGGAGCCTACGGCTGTGGTATCAGATACAGGTACGGGATGTTCAAGCAGGAGATAAGAGACGGATATCAGGTAGAGGTTCCGGATAACTGGCTTGAGCACGGCAATCCTTTCGAGCTTCGCCGTCCTGAGTATACCAAGGAGATACGCTTCGGCGGTTATGTAAGCGTATATCAGGATGAGAAGGGTAAGAATGTATTCAAACAGGAGAATTATCAGGTAGTTAATGCGGTTCCGTATGATCTGCCCATAGTGGGTTACGGCAACGGAATCGTCAATACCCTGCGCATATGGGATGCGGAGCCTGTGCAGTGCTTCCAGCTTGACTCCTTTGATAAGGGTGATTATCAGAAGGCTGTGGAGCAGGAGAATCTCGCACGCAATATTGTGGAGGTGCTCTATCCCAATGACAATCATTATGCAGGTAAGGAGCTGAGACTTAAGCAGCAGTACTTCTTCATATCGGCATCCGTTCAGGAGGCCGTAGCCAAGTATATGCGTACACATAAGGATATCAAGAAGCTTTACGAGAAGGTTACCTTCCAGCTTAACGATACACATCCGACAGTGGCGATAGCAGAGCTTATGAGGATACTTATGGATGAGTACGGACTTGAGTGGGATGAAGCATGGAAGGTTACTACCAAGACCTGTGCTTATACCAATCATACTATAATGGCAGAGGCTTTGGAGAAATGGCCCATCGAGCTTTTCTCAAGACTTTTGCCCCGTATCTATCAGATAGTGGAGGAGATCAACAGACGTTTCATAATAGAGATAGAGAAGAAATATCCGCGTGAGACAGGTCTTACGGATGAGAAGATCCGCAAGATGGCTATCATATATGACGGACAGGTCAAGATGGCACATCTTGCTATTGTGGCCGGATATTCCGTCAACGGTGTGGCAAGGCTTCATACCGAGATACTTAAGAATCAGGAGCTTAAGGACTTCTATCAGATGTTCCCGAAGAAGTTTAATAACAAGACTAATGGTATCACACAGAGAAGATTCCTTCTGCATGCCAATCCTCTGCTTGCCGACTGGGTGACTGAGAGGATCGGAGAAGAATGGATAACGGATCTTAGCCGTATCAGCAAGATACGTCCTGCCGCTAATGATAAGAAGGCCAGAGAGCAGTTCATGGCTATCAAATATCAGAATAAGGTGCGTCTGGCCAAGTATATCAAGGAACACAACGGAGTGGAGGTCGATCCGGGCTCGATCTTCGATGTACAAGTCAAGAGGCTGCATGAGTATAAGAGACAGCTTCTCAATATCCTGCATGTAATGTATCTGTATAACCAGATCAAGGAGCATCCTGAGATGGAATTCTATCCCAGAACCTTTATATTCGGTGCGAAGGCGGCAGCAGGCTATAAGACGGCCAAGCTTACCATCAAGCTCATCAACTCTGTAGCAGATGTTATTAATAATGATGAGAGCATAGGAGGCAAGATAAAGGTAGTATTCATAGAGAACTATCGTGTATCCAATGCTGAGATAATATTCGCGGCATCTGATGTATCGGAGCAGATTTCAACGGCCAGCAAAGAGGCTTCAGGCACCGGAAATATGAAATTTATGTTAAATGGTGCTATAACTTTGGGCACAATGGACGGCGCTAATGTGGAGATAGTTGAGGAGGTCGGTGAGGAAAATGCCGTGATCTTCGGTCTGTCATCTGACGAGGTAATTAATTATGAGAATAACGGCGGATACAATCCTATGGATATCTTCAATTCCGATGAGGACATCCGCAAGGTACTGATGCAGCTTGTCAACGGATTCTATGCACCGGATGATCCGGACCGCTTCAGACCGTTATACAATTCCTTGCTTAATACCGAATCCACGGATGTTGCCGACAGATACTTCATACTGAAGGATTTCCGTTCTTATGCGGACGCCCAGAAGAAGATAGAAGAATTCTACAGGGATGAAACAAGATGGGCCAAGGCTGCGATACTCAATGTGGCATGCTCCGGCAAGTTCACATCCGACAGGACCATACAGGAGTACGTGGATGAGATATGGCATCTTGACAAGGTAACACTTCCCAAGAAATAAGGAGAATTATAAATGATCAAAGTAACTTCCGGCGGCGCATATCTGCTTGATAATGCCGAATATATCGAAGATAACGGCAATGACAGCGGTATAAGCGAAGAGATTAAAGTTAAAACAGGGATTAACATTTCAAAGGAAAAGGCGGCAGAGAATACCATAGCATACGGTATTCTTAAAGCGCATAATACTTCCGGGAACATGGACAAGCTTAAGATCAGGTTCGACAAGCTTACAAGCCATGACATCACCTTTGTGGGCATAATACAGACCGCAAGGGCTTCCGGACTTAAGAAGTTCCCTATGCCGTATGTACTTACCAACTGCCACAACTCACTATGTGCGGTAGGCGGTACCATCAATGAGGATGACCATATGTTCGGTTTGTCCTGTGCCAAGAGATACGGCGGAGTGTATGTTCCGCCTCATCAGGCGGTTATCCATCAGTTTGCAAGGGAGATGCTTGCAGGTGGAGGCAAGATGATACTGGGTTCTGATTCTCACACCAGATACGGTGCTTTGGGCACGATGGCAATGGGCGAGGGCGGCCCTGAGCTTGTGAAGCAGTTGCTTAATCAGACATATGATATAGACAGACCGGGAGTTGTGGCCGTATACCTTAAGAATAAGCCTGTTAAGGGTGTAGGACCTCAGGATGTGGCCATCGCACTCATAGGTGCTGTTTTTGCAAGCGGTTATGTGAAGAATAAGGTGCTTGAGTTCGTGGGTCCGGGCGTAGGCGAGCTTAGCTGCGACTTCCGTATGGGAGTGGATGTTATGACTACCGAGACCACCTGCTTAAGCAGTATATGGGTTACGGATGATGAGACACGTTCCTTCTATGAGATACATGGAAGGAGTGAAGACTATACCGAGCTTAAGCCGGGTAAGGTGGCATATTATGACGGGCTTATAGAGATCGACCTTGCAGGGATCAAGCCCATGATAGCAATGCCCTTCCATCCGAGCAATGCATATACCATAGAGGAGGTCAAGGCTAACCTTACGGATATACTTCATGATACCGAGGAGAGAGCCAAAGTAAGCTTCGGAGAGGATGTTGCATTCAGCCTCATGGATAAGGTACATGACGGCAGACTGTATGTGGATCAGGGCGTGATAGCAGGTTGCGCCGGAGGAGGCTTTGAGAATATATGTGCTGCCGCAGACATAATTCGCGGCAGGTACATTGGAGCCGATGAATTCACATTGAATGTGTACCCTGCATCCACACCTATATATATGGAACTGATGAAAAACGGATGTGCGGCGGCCCTGCTTGAGAGCGGAGCCATAATCAAGACGGCTTTCTGCGGACCATGCTTCGGTGCCGGAGATACTCCTGCCAATAATGCATTCTCTATACGTCACAGCACCCGTAACTTCCCCAACAGAGAGGGCTCAAAGGTACAGAACGGTCAGGTTGCGAGTGTGGCGCTTATGGATGCACGTTCCATTGCGGCTACAGCGGCCAATAAGGGTTATCTGACTGCGGCTACCGAGATGGATGCCGATATAGGTGTATATGCATATCACTTTGACGACAAGATATATGCCAACAGGGTATTTGATTCTAAGGGAGTTGCGGATGAGACCGTAGAGATCAAATTGGGACCGAATATCAAGGACTGGCCCAAGATGAGTGCTCTTCCGGAGAATCTTATGCTGCGTGTCGTATCTGAGATACATGATCCTGTGACAACCACGGATGAGCTTATCCCCTCCGGTGAGACCAGCAGCTTCAGGTCGAATCCGTTAGGACTTGCGGAATACACTTTATCAAGAAAAGATCCGGAATATGTGGCAAGGGCCAAGGCTATGCGCGATGCACAGACAGATCATATGTCAGGCGCGGATGTGTATACGGACAGACCTGCGCTTAAGAATGCCATGGATGCGGTTAAGAAGGAGTTCCCGGATGTAGCTAAGGAAGGTATCGGCTTCGGTTCAACGATATTTGCCGTGAAGCCGGGAGACGGCTCTGCAAGGGAACAGGCGGCATCCTGTCAGAAGGTGCTTGGCGGATGGGCCAATATAGCCAATGAATATGCCACCAAGAGATACAGGAGTAACCTTATCAACTGGGGCATGCTGCCCTTCATCATTGCGGATGACAAGCTGCCCTTTAAGAATCTTGATTTTGTATTCATACCGGGTATTGCTGCTGCGGTAAGGA
Source organism: Lachnospiraceae bacterium UBA3826 (assembly GCA_002393095.1). Taxonomy (GTDB): domain Bacteria; phylum Bacillota; class Clostridia; order Lachnospirales; family Lachnospiraceae; genus Colinaster. Next base: position 6,200 of record DGII01000031.1, read on the forward strand.
ATAAGGAAAGTAAGATTAACGCCTATACTGTTGAAGCCGGAAGATTACGGGAATTCACCATGACCTTAGGGGATATGACGGATGAAGAGAGAGATATAATCCTGGACGGATGTCTTATCAACTACAACAGGGAATTGATGAAAAATTAAAACAGGGTATAATAAAACAAACGTAAAGGTGCTTTATTAAGGAATAATCCCCGGAAAATTGATATGTACCCTCTTTACTGGACAACCAGTAAGGAGGGTATTTTTATGCGTTACAGCTATAATTACAAGAGGAAAACGGTGGAATTATATCGACAAGGGCTTTGGCCTGATACGCCGGATGGTCTTAATACGGAAAACTTCCGTAAGATGATACGCAGCTGGGTTAGAATTGAAGAATCATGTGGTCTGGATGCTCTAAGACACAAATCACAGAACAAAGAATGGACTCCAGAGGAGCGTTATACCTTAGTTGCGCGTGTTTTGGCTGGTGATTCTATTAAAAATGTTGCTTATTCAGTGGGGATTAATACTAGTCAACTTTATCAATGGGTTCAAAAGTATAAGATATATGGCTATAATGGTCTTATACCAAAACAAAAAGGGCGAACACCAAAGGATACTAATATGAAAAAAGTTGGAACCAGAAAACCACCAAAACCTAATGAGTCTGAGTACGAAGAACTAATCCGCTTAAGAGCTGAAAATGCGTATATGAAAGCCGAAATCGAAGTAATAAAAAAAGAGATCGCCTTGAGAGAAGAAAAGGAAGCTGCGCGACTCAAGGCGAAAAAGCAGCGATTATCAAAGAACTCAGAGAACAAGGATTCCAATTAAAATATCTTCTTAAAGCTATGTCTATGGCAAAATCGACTTATTATTTCGAAATTAATAAAAGGGATGTTATTGCAGAACGCAATCATGAACTATTAAAAGAGATAATAAATATCTTTGAGTCGAATAAACGAAGATATGGTGTTAGACGTGTTCATCAAGAGTTGATAAATCGCGGATACAAAGTAAACCATAAACGTGTTCAACGCCTTATGAATAAAGCCGGATTAATGGGTAAACGTCCAAAAGAGAAATACCACTCATATAAAGGCGAAGTGGGTAAAGTTGCTAATAATATAATAGATAGAGACTTTAGTACAACTGCACCTTTACAAAAATGGACAACAGATGTATCTCAGTTTAATTTTTCGTGGGGAAAATGTTATATATCACCGATATTAGACATGAATACAAATGAAATCATTTCCTATGACTTGTCTAAAAGTCCTAATCTTGAACAAATAGCAAGAATGTTAAATAAAGCCTTTAGTAAATTTCCATCGGTTGAAGGACTTATATTTCATTCTGATCAAGGTTGGCAATATCAAAATGCTTATTATAGAAATACCTTAAAAGAACATGGTATTATACAATCCATGTCACGAAAAGGTAATTGCTATGATAATTGTATTATGGAAACATTTTTTGGAAGATTAAAAAATGAAATGTATTATGGTTACGAGAAAGATTATTCTTCTTTTGAAGAATTCTCAAAAGCTGTCGAAGAATATATAGATTATTATAATAATAAAAGAATTCAGGTTAAAACAAAATGGATGCCACCTGTACAATACAGGATAGCATCCATGTGTTCAACCTGATTAATAAATATGTGTCCAGGATTCTGGG
>DGII01000050.1 GCA_002393095.1 Lachnospiraceae bacterium UBA3826
TGATGGTACTCACCGTGAACCGGGATAGCATACTGAGGCTTGGTCAATGTATAGATCAGCTTGATCTCCTCCTGACAGGCATGCCCGGACACGTGAGTATCCTGGAACACCACATCCGCACCCTTACGCAGCAGCTCATTGATGATCTTTGTCACCGCCTTCTCATTTCCCGGGATCGGATGAGAGGAAAAAATAACCGTATCCCCGGGGCCTATGGTGATCTTCCGGTGCATATTGTTGGCCATCCTCGACAGCGCCGCCATGCTCTCGCCCTGGCTTCCCGTAGTGATGATCACCTGCTGCTCGGGCGGATAATTTTTCATCTGATCAATATCGATCAAAGTATTTTCCGGAACGCTGATGCACTCCAGATCGATCGCCGTTTCTATGATATTGACCATGCTGCGGCCTTCCACACAGACCTTGCGGCCGAATTTGTAGGCCGTGTTGATGATCTGCTGCACCCGATCCACATTGGACGCAAAGGTCGCCACAAAAATCCTGGTATTTTTATGCTCATTAAAGAGGGTGTCAAATGCTTTGCCAACCGTCTTCTCGGACGGGGTAAAGCCCGGTCTCTCCGCATTGGTGGAATCGCACAGCAGCGCAAGAACGCCTTTTTTGCCCAGCTCCGCAAATCGCTGCAGGTCGATGGCGTCGCCATACACCGGCGTATAATCCACCTTGAAGTCTCCGGTATGCACCACGATGCCCGCCGGAGAATAGATGGCCAGCGCCGAAGAATCCACTATACTGTGATTCGTCTTTATAAACTCTATCCTGAACTGCCCTAAGTTGATCGACTGTCCGAAGGTTACGACCTTTCTCCTCGTGGATTCGAGCAGGTCATGTTCCTTTAATTTGTTCTCTATGATCCCCATAGTCAGCCTGGTGGCATATATGGGAACGTTGATATCCTTTAATACATACGGAAGGGATCCGATATGGTCCTCGTGTCCGTGCGTTATCACGAATCCCTTAACCTTTTTGATATTATCCTTTAGATAAGTTACATCCGGGATAACCAAATCTATCCCGAGCATGTCATCCTCGGGAAAAGCCAATCCGCAATCGACCACGATAATGCTGTCTTCGTACTCGAAGGCGGTGATGTTCATCCCTATCTGCTCCAGTCCTCCCAGCGGGATTATGGCCAGTGCGGATGACCTCATCATATCCTGTTTACTCAATTATACAATCCTCCAGGAGATTGCCGAACAAAGAAGATAAAGCCCCTATCTCACCTTCATCGGTAACCTCTTCATATGTTACTTCCTTACTGTTGTTCTCGGCGACCTCTTTAAGGATGATGGCATTGCCATCGCCTTCTTCGGTATCCGTCACCAGTATATATGTGTTTCCGGACAGTTTGGCCTGTTCCAGCACATAGAACCATTCCTGCTGTCCGTCTTCAGTTTCAAATGCAATCTTTTCCATAATATTTTTATCCGTTATCTGTCAGTTATTGTCCAATGATCCGCCGGTGCTTCTCCGGTCCAGATATCCCTGAAGGATAATGGTCGCGGCTATCTTGTCCACATAGTCCTTGCGATTTTCACGGCGCACGCCTGATTCCATCATGACCTTGTCTGCTTCAACGGTGCTTAATCTCTCATCCCACATAAAAACCGGAAGTCCGGTCCTTCGCTCCAGTTTGTCCTTAAACTCCAGACTTAATTCTGCTCTGTCTCCGACGGTGTTGTTCATGTTCTTGGGAAAACCGACAACGATCTCGCCTACCTCGTATTCAGTGATAAGCTCCTCGATCCTGGCCAAAGTCTGGCGAAGTTTGTTCTCGTCCTTGCGCCTTATTATCTCGACTCCCTGAGCGGTTATGAGCATGGGATCCGAAACGGCTACTCCGACCGTTTTGGAACCGTAATCAAGTCCCATTATCCTCATGCCTGTTCGTCCCAGTGGTTGGCTTTGATATATTCTTTGAGCATCTCTTCAACTATCTCGTCGCGCTCAACCTTCATTATCTTGGACCTGGCACCCATATGAGATGTTACATAGGTGGGATCGCCCGACATTATATAGCCCACTATCTGATTGACGGGATTGTATCCCTTCTGGGTCATGGCATCAAAGACCGCTTTAAGCACCTCCTTGACGCTTATCTCCTTATCAGCCGCTACCTTGAAAAACTGAGTATTGCCTAAATCCTGCATATTTCCTCCATTGAACTTATATATACTATAATATATTAACCCAAAGCTTTTGTATCCAAATACAAGCCACCAATCTTAATAATACCGCAGGATGCGCCATTATTCAAGTGACGCTTGGTAATCCGATATCTTTTTACACCTGTCATGCCTCCAAGACCAGATATCCGTCATATATCCTTCCCGCAACAGCTCTTATTATATCCCCTCTTTGCAGAGTATCCACTGATGCCTTATCCCCATCCCTATAAGAAGGAATGGCCGCGGGAATATAATCCCTTGTGTGTCCGACAAGCATAGGTCTGCCATCCACGATCTTCTCCTCTTCTATGAGTATCTCACATTCCCTGCCTGTATGTGCTTCTATGAACTTAAGCCTGTTCTCATCACATATCCTGAGCAGAATATCACTTCTTAAAGCCTTAATCTTCTCCGTATTCTGACCCGGCATGTCTGCCGCTAACGTTCCCTTTCTCTTCGAATACTTGAACACATGTGTCTCATAGAAGCCTATCTTCTGCACGTAATCCACTGTAGTATTGAATTCCTCCTCATCCTCTCCGGGGAATCCCACTATTATGTCCGTAGTTATCGCAGGAGCATTAAAGTACTCTCTGATAAGCTTTACCTTGTCATAGTACTCACCCGTGGTATATCTTCTGTTCATGCGCTTAAGCGTGGCATCACAGCCGCTCTGCAGGCTTAGGTGAAAATGAGGGCATACCTTAGGGTCGGCACTTATGGCAGCAAGGAATTCCTCTGTGATAACCCTTGGTTCAAGGGAGCCCAGTCTTATGCGTTCTATCCCCTCTATGCGGGATACCGCGTCTATGATACCTATAAGGTCTTCATTGGTATAATCCTTATCGGAGGCTGCACGGTTATATGAAAGCGGTCTGCCGCAATCGTCCCTGTGCATATCCAAGCCGTATGAGCTTAGATGTATGCCTGTCAGTACCACTTCCTTAAATCCCGCTTCAGACAGTCTCTTAATCTCCTTAACTATCGAATCCGCTCCTCTTGATCTTACCCTTCCTCTTGCTGTGGGTATGATGCAATATGTACAGAACTGGTCGCATCCGTCCTGTATCTTGATGTCCACTCTGGTTCTTTCACAGGAGTAATCTATCCCGCTTTCCTCATATGCCGCAGGAATGCTCAGATCATCGACAGTTACCCTCTTAGACCGGTCATCTATATAGTCCTCAACAAGCTTTACTATCTCTGATTTACGATTATTGCCGATCACCACATCCACAGAAGAGTCAAGCGCCGCTCCCTCGGTATCTGTCTGTGCATAGCAGCCTGCTGCCACCACAACCGCCTCAGGATTCCTCTTCTTGGCTCTGTGAAGCATCTGTCTTGACTTGTGATCCGCTATGGCTGTAACAGTACATGTATTTATGACATATATGTCGGCGATGTCGTCAAAAGGCACAATGCTATAACCCGATTCTTTGAATTTTTGTTGCATAACTTCCATTTCATATGAATTGACCTTGCAACCCAGATTGTGGAATGCCACAGTTTTCATCTTTTTCTCCGTTATTTTTGTCTGTTTTTTAGGTTGACTTTTATGTCAGCGCAATTTACTATAGTAATCGAAGGTATGAAGCTTTAAGGAGGTATTAACTTATGAAGACAGTACAGATTTCTCTTAACTCGATCGATAAGGTTAAGTCATTTGTTAATGACATCACTAAGTTTGATTATGATTTCGATCTTGTTTCAGGAAGATACGTAATCGATGCGAAGTCCATTATGGGTATTTTCAGCTTGGATCTTTCCAAGCCCATCGATCTTAACATCCATGCAGAGGATAATCTTGATTCCGTTCTGGATGTTCTTAAGCCCTATATGGTTTAATAACCGACACGTATACTGTTAAGGAGCAGGTTACGCCTGCTCCTTTTTTTATTTCTCCACGCTTACTACGATAGTCTCTTTGGTATTAAGTGCAGTCTCCAGAAGTCCGTCTATGACCCCATCCAGATTATGCTCGTGTTTTCTGATGATCTCAGGACTTGGCTTGGTCACGGGATGCTTGGCTACAAATATGGTACAGCAGTCTTCATAAGGAAGTATGGATGTCTCATATGTATCTATCTTCTCGGACACAGCCACTATCTCAAGCTTATCCATACCGATGCACGGCCTGAACACCGGTAATGTGCACACTTCGTTGGTAACAGCAAGTGAAGCCAAGGTCTGACTGGCAACCTGTCCTATGCTCTCACCCGTGATAAGTCCCAGACATCCGGTCTCCTTAGCTATTATCTCTGCTATGCGCATCATATATCTTCTCATGATGATAGTCAGCTCATCCTGCGGACACTTCTCATATATGGCAAGCTGGATATCAGTGAAGTTCACCACATGAAGATATACGGGACCCGCATACCTTGACACCTTCTTAGCCAGATCCACAACCTTCTGCTTGGCTCTCTCCGACGTATACGGAGGTGCGTGAAAATACACCGCATCTATCTTAACGCCTCTCTTGGCGATCATGTAGCCCGCCACCGGCGAATCAATACCGCCTGACAGAAGCAGCATTGCCTTACCGCCCGTTCCTACAGGCATACCGCCCGGACCCGGTATTATCTCGGAATATACATATATCTTCTCACGAACCTCCACATATAAGGTTATATCCGGAGTATGTACATCCACCTTGAGCGCAGGTATGGCCTCAAGAATGGCTTCTCCAAGCTTGGCATTCAGCTCCATGCTGTCAAGCGGGTATCTCTTATTGGAGCGTCTTGCGTATACCTTAAAGGTCGTACCGGCCTTTATATCAGGATACACCCTCCTCATATAATCCACAGTGAATTCCTTAAGCCTGTCAAAGCCCTCATCCTCCGCAAAGGTCATGGGACAGATTCCGCTTATGCCGAATACGGTCTTAAGGTTGTCTATGACTTCATCATGATCGAATTCACCCATCGCATCCACATAGACCCTTCCTTCGGCCTTGTGCACGGTGAATTCCCCGTCGCAGCGCTTAAGAGCATACTTGATCTGCTGCATAAGAGCGTTCTCAAAAAGATACCTGTTCTTGCCCTTAACTCCTATCTCTCCGTATTTGATCAAAAAAGATTTAAATTCCATAATCCGTTCCGTCCAATCCGTCTATCTTCTGACAAACCTTCTAAGCTCCTTAGTCTCTTCCTCTATACTGTCAATGGCATATTCCATCTCTTCCTTGGTAGTGTATACCGACATGCTTATCCTTATCGTGGAATCCAGCAGACTCTTATCAAGCCCTATTGCCTTAAGCGTCGCAGATATGGCAGGCTTATTGGTCGCACAGGCGCTTCCGGAGCTTACATATATCCCTCTTGCCTCAAGAGCATGTAACATGACCTCAGCTCTTACATCCTTAACCGAGAGACTGATTATATGCGGTGCACTCTCTCCGTTATTGTATCCGTTGACCTTAACATTCTCTATACATGCAAGCCTTCCCACCGCATATTCCTTAAGCTCCCTAAGTCTCCTGACATCCTCATCTATATGTTCATAGGTGATGCGAATGGCTTCGCCCATACCGGCAATTCCCGGCACATTCTCCGTACCCGAACGCAGTCCCTTCTGCTGTCCGCCTCCGTATAATATGGGGCGCAGCCTTACCCTGTCACTCATGTACAGAAACCCTACACCTTTGGGCCCGTGCAGCTTATGTCCGCTTACTGACATGAGGTCTATACCGCTCTTCTTAGGATTGATCCTTGCTTTGCCGTAGCCCTGTACAGCATCCACATGGAAGAGCGTATCGGGATTAAGCTCCTTCAGTATCTCTCCGATCTCCTCTATGGGCTGAAGAGCTCCTATCTCATTATTGGTATGCATCACAGAGAGGATTACGGTATCCTCCCTGATGGCCTCCTTAAGCTTGTCAAGTCGTACCACGCCTTCCTTATCAACCGGAAGATATGTGATCTCATATCCCGACTTACTCAGGTACTCGCAGGTCTCAAGTACTGCCGGATGCTCTATCTGCGTCGTTATTATATGCTTCCCGCGCCTTGCTGCCGCCGCTGCGGCACCGATAAGAGCCGTATTGTCCGATTCCGTGCCGCCGGAAGTAAAAAGAATATTGTCAGGCTTACACTTAAGCGTATATGCGATCTGCTCCTTAGCCGTCTTAATATACTCTTCCGCATTCACGCCCTTCATATGCATACTGCTTGGATTACCGTAATCCTCAAGCATTGTTTTCTGTATTATGTCAACCACTTCGGGGTATGCCCGTGTGGTCGCGGAATTATCCAGATATATCTCCACCTATATTCTCCAATCTGTCTCTGCCCTGTATAACCGTACAGCTTCCTTGTGTCTCTACCTCTCAAGCAAATAATCAAGCCAGGACAGCACTACCATTCCTGCCGTCTCGGTACGCAGTATCCTTCGTCCCAGAGATATCATATCCGCGCCGATGCCCTTAAGCAGCTCTATCTCCGCATCATCGAATCCGCCTTCGGGTCCAATGAATACACCTATCGAACCGGCTGTCGGCAGCCCCTTCATGACATCCCTTGTATGAGAGAAATCCTCTCCTGCCTTCATCTCATAGGGTACTATATTCTTATGAAAAGCTGCCGCATACCTCACAGCCTCTTTCATATCCATTACTTCATGCACATCCGGTATAACTGCCCGCTTGCTCTGCTTGGCCGCTGCCCTTGCTATACCTCTGTATCTTTCAACTTTTGCGGTCGCTTTCCTTGGATCAAGCTTAACCACGCTTCTTGCCATGGACACCGGTATTATCTCATATGCGCCGAGCTCAACTGCCTTCTGAATTACCGTCTCCAGCTTATCACCCTTGGCAAGTCCCTGAAACAGATATATCCTCACCGGAAGCTCCACTCCTGCTTCCTTGATAAATCTAAGCTCACATTCAACCGTATCGCCTATGCTTATTATGCCGCAGCGATACTCCTTATCGTCCACTCCGTTGCTTACGGATATCTCATCCCCGACCTTCATACGAAGGACATTCTTGATATGATTGACATCCTCACCCGTTATCAGGACTTTTTTATCCGTGATATTCTCAGGCCGGACGAAAAAATGACTCACATGACTCACATTGTCCATCTTAGCACAATACCGTTCCTTTATTCCTTAAGGGCAACTACACTTTTCCATTCGCCCTCTGTACTGATGTCGATAACCTTAAGACCTGCTGCCTTGAATGCTTCCGCCACATCCTCTTCTTTGCCTTCTATGATTCCTGAGGTTATAAGCACCGCCCCTCTCTTCATATAAGCAGGTATTACCGGAGCAAGGGCTGTTAGCACCGGAGCAAGGATATTGGCCATAACGATGTCTGCGCCTTCATCTCCGAGGCTTAAGCGTACCTCCTCCTGTGTCTTGTTGTCATCGATTATATTGCCTATGATTAGCTTAAAGCTCTCATCTTTGATCCCGTTAGACTCCTTATTCTCTCTTACCGCTTCAATGGTACAGGGATCAAGATCTGTTCCCACTGCATATCCGGCACCGTACATAATGGATAGAATGGACAGGATACCGCTGCCCGTACCCACATCCAGAATCCTATCCCCTGACTTAAGATGCTTCTTCATGGCTCTTATGCACAGTTTGGTGGTCTCGTGCATGCCTGTACCGAAGGCTGTTCCCGGATCTATGTGCAGTACCTTTCTGTCCGAATCCTCTGCCTTCACATCCTCCCATGAGGGTATCACAAGAAGATCGTCTATATAGAACTGATGGAAGTACTTCTTCCAATTATTGATCCAGTCAAGGTCCTCAGTCTCATCTATGGTAACAGTCCCGTCTCCGACATCGATATACTCTCCGGCATCACTGATGATCCTGTGTATCTTATCTATAGTTGCGTCTATATCCCTGTTAAGCCCGGAATCCTCCTCTATGAAAAAGGACAGATATGCCACTCCGTCGTCAGGCTCGCTCTCAGGCAGTATATCCACGAACATCTGCTCCTTCTCAAGAGGCGTCAGAGGTATCTTGTCCTCTATCTGCGCTCCTTCAAGTCCGATGTCATAGAGATCGCTTATAAGTATATCCTCTGCCTCGGTTGTCGTCTTGATCCTTATTCGGGTCCACTTCATATATTGCTCCCTGTATTACCTAATTCTTAACGTACTTGTCTATGGTGCTCCAAATCTCCTTATCCTCCATACCAAGCTGCCATTCGGCCACACCTGCTACGCCGTGTTTCTTCATTATATTAAGCTTAGTGCTTATGGAATCCTCATCCTCAAGCCATACTTGATAGAGTATGCCGCCCATCTCCTTCTCGCCGTAATTCTGGCAGGCTTCCTCATCCCAGACTGTCTGAATGTTATTCTTTGAAATGAACTCCTCTGCCTGCACCATGCCGATAGCGTCGCTTGTCACCTCGCCTCCCTTACTCTTCCATACTCTTGTATAGAAAGGAATCGCATTGATGATCTTCTCTGCCGGCACAGCTTTCTCAGTAAGCTCTATGGACTGCTCCACGAAGCCTATGGATGCCACGCTTCCGGCAACTCCTCCGCTGCCCCAGTGCTCATCATATGACATAAGGACCACGTAATCCACACAGATGCCCTGCTCCTTAAGATTATAATTATTTCCGCCCTGCGGAGGATAATTGTCTACCGACAGTACCACACCCTCTCTTCGGCACGCAACCGACAGCTCCCTTATAAACTCAACGTAATGAGGTACGGCTTCAGTCGGTATCAGCTCAAAATCAAGATTGATACCATCCAGATCATATTCCTTAACATCAGCCATCAGATTATCTATAAGCCTCTGTCTCTTACCTATATATGACATGATTTCGTATGTGCTCACATCACTTATGCTTATATTATCAAGCACTGCCCATACTTCCATATTACGCTCATGCGCCTTCTGCACATAATCCGCCCTTGCGAAGCTGCGATAATTGCCGTTATTGTCGCTTACGGTGAACCATGTGGGAGCGATGATGCTCATTGTGCCGGTTCCGTTCACATACTCATCAAAGGTGTCATTGCCGCTTGTGGCATATATGGCGTGCCATGCCATATTGATAGTGTAATCCTTCTTTATAGATGTATATTCATCCTCTATCCTCGTATGAACGGCGTCCTCGCTCTCATCCCTTATATCTGTCAGATGCTTCTTCTCTATATAACCTATTACCGCATCAGAGGTCATTACCTTGTCCCAATTCTCAAGCTCCTCCAAGATGGTAAGCTCCTCTCCCTTGCTTACTTCCTTGAGGATATCGCTCTTGACACCACCCTGATATCTGACAGCGCTTTTCTTCTTCTTAACCTCGGCAACCTTCCTGCTGCCCCACTCCGTCCTAAGATGTATACGTGCAGGAGATGTGTACAGCTCATAAGAGAAATCCGCGTAATCCTTAACATAATCCAGGGCTATATACAACGTGTCACCCTTATATGTACTCACCGGATATCCTGTCTCAGTGTACTCTCCATCTATCTCATAGGTGGCAGGATCATCACCCGGTATTATCCTGGCATCCGCATAATAGCCACTGTCTCCTATCCTGCTGACTCTTAGCGCCGTTGCAGTAGTATATATGAGCAATCCGTCATTCTCATTCACATAGAATCTGTCCGTGAGCAATGAGCATACATCATCATATGACAGGTAGCATATTCCCTCCATAAGTCTTCCTTTGATGTCAAGTATCTCATTCTGAAGGACTACGGCTACCTCGCTGTCCTCATTAAGACCATAATACTCTTTCAGATCTCTGTGCTGTGAGCTGTAACCGAATCTTGTGAAAAAAGCTTCACCTCCCGCTACTCCCAGTATCAGAATAATCAGGGCAATCGCAACGATCGCCGGAATCATCTTCTTCATTATCATATATCTCCTTTGACTACTAACGACTGCCCTATTATATCAGTTTTTATCGGTATCGTCATTATATTTTCTCATCGTCATTTTCTTCGGAACCTCATTCTCATTCAATCATTCATTGTAATTCTCAATATTTCGCTCCGTTGGCATGCAGCAATAGCAGACCAAAAGGATCACGTGATATATATTCCTTGATTTATTTAAGAAAAATAACAACAATACCGATATATAATACAAGAGACCTACAGAACATGTGCGTGACATAGAATATACTTTCCCTAATGTTACCCTTTTTTTCCGATTGACTTTCATTGTCGAATATATAAGAGGCAATCGGTCAAAACAACAGCACCAAATAGCAATACTGTATAGCGTTCGAATATGGTCAATGATACTCTTAAGGCATACGCCTTACCATATTACAATTAAAATTGGAAAAAAGCGGCTGAAACGCCATATACTATGACATATCACATACCGGCCGATACATGATATGATAATCTGAAGTGATCAGACTGAATACTTGCCTCCTTTCGGCACCAACTATTCTGTCGATCTCTCGTGCGGTCATTATAAATGATAGATAATCAATATGCAAGAGCTTTTTATAAAAAAACAATAAAATCTTGGCTCAAATGATTTCTTAATACTTGACTTGGATACTTATTCTGCTAAAATACAACTATCAAATGAGAAGGAGGACAACAGAATATGAAAATTGAAAAAGTTAATGACCATCAGATTCGTTGTACTCTGACCAGAGCCGATCTTGCCGACAGACAGCTCAAGCTAAGCGAGCTGGCATACGGAACAGAGAAGGCCAAGAATCTATTCAGAGATATGATCAGACAGGCATCGATCAATTTCGGCTTTGAAGCTGAGGATATCCCTCTTATGATAGAGGCCATACCTCTTAATTCCGACTGCATAGTCCTCATAATCACCAAGGTGGAGGACCCTGAAGAGCTTGATACGAGGTTCTCAAGATTTGCCCCCTCAGTCATGGATGATGAGGAGGAGGATTATGAATATGACTATGATGACACCGAGGAAGACGGTTCACTTGACCACGTACCTCATAACGAAAGTGCCATTGCGGATAAGAACGAACTTATCAATCTCTTCAACAGGATACGACAGGAGGCTGCCAATATAATCGGAGCGACTCCTGAGGATGTATCTGTATCCGTAACCGAGATCAAGGAAAACGGTCAGATAACCGAGCAAAGCTCTGACGATAACGAACAGGAGAGCGTCACCAAGATTTTTGCATTCAATTCCATGAGAGAGGTCATCACTCCCGCAGCCATAGTGAAGGAGCTCTATGATGATGAGAATTCTCTGTATAAGAATGCCTTAAGCGGTCAGTACCTTCTGGTTCTGGGACTTAAGTCCGGCAGTAAGGATGCATTTAACAAGACCTGCAATATACTCTCCGAGTATGGTAAGCTTAAGACTCTTGCTTCGGTGAGCGAATCCTACTTTGATGAGCATTACGAAGCGGTCATTAAGGGCAATGCCCTACAGACTCTTTCCAAGATAGGATAAGGACAGGCAGCTTTAACACATGATATACATATGATATGCAGAAGGACCGGATTTGATCGTCCGGTCCTTTTTATTATTGTATAATCTGTGCAATTATGATCCGTTATGCTTTATCATCCGCTAAGTGTCAGATCATATAGCCTGAAGCTTGCTCATCAGGGAATCAATGTCCATGCCGTGCACCATTGCGGCTTCCGCGATACTCTCTCCCTGTGATGCAGGGCAGCCGATACAATGCATACCTTCTTCCATAAGGATAGGTGCTGCATCGGGATTGGTCACAAGAAGCTCTCCGATGGTCATATCTTTCGTTATATTCATAGTTCGTTCCTCCTTAATTGATTCTTTTGTGTTCAAAGACATAGTATCTCACATTTTTTCAAACTTCAATCACAAGATATTGTGGTCTCTGCCTTATGACTATACTATTATATACTTTGTTCCTAAAAAAGTACATTCCGACTTCTTGACGCTGTAAATATAGGGTTCTATAATGTACCTACATGCAGTAATTCTAATATAGTTAAATTTTTAACTATTTTACTATTATGTAACTATTAACAATTTATTTAACAGGAGGCATTAGCAAAATGAGACCAGAATGGAAAGATTTTGTAGGTGGCAAGTGGGAGAATGAGATCAACGT
>DGII01000159.1 GCA_002393095.1 Lachnospiraceae bacterium UBA3826
GAAAAAATTGTCTAATCACTCGTTCTTTATATATTGTATTTTAGCAGTAATATATGAATAAAATATGAACGAGGGGTGAACATATAGTTAATGTAGACAAAAGGAGTACCATTATGGACCTGTTTATTGATAAACTTGCACAAAAATTTACGGGGAATGATCAAAGCAGAAGCGTTCAGTCAAGGAACAATCAGTCCGGAGAATCAAAGGAGATCAGAGAATTGAAGGAAAAAGTGGAGAATTATGAGAAGCTGCTTCAGGAGATGAAGCTTGTGAATCTTAAGAATATGGAGTCGGCAGAGAAGCTTCGTGATATGGTGGAGGCTGCGACCGAAGCTGCACAGACGGCAAGCAGTGCTCCCGCGGGCTTAAGCGAAGAGGAGAAGAATGCTGCCCAAGCTGCGGCAGAGGCTGACAGGGAGATGATAAGGGAGCTTTTTGATAAGCAGAGCGACACTATCCATAAGGAGAATATAAAGGTATACCGCAATGTACAGGCAGCAGTGGGAGAGGGGCTTAGCGAGCAGACCAAGTCCATACTCGAAGCACAGCAGGGAGGATTTAAGAAGTCCGGAACGGGCTTTTTGAAGGTGATGAGCGTGCTCATCTTCATTGCCGTGCTTGCAGATATTGCGCTTAAGGTGTTACCGATGTTTGGACTCTTATAGTATGAAAAGACTGACTAGACACTACAAGTATAGCCGATATGTCTTCCTTAAAACAGCGGCATTGGTGATACTTATCAATATAATAATGCTACCCTCATGGGTTAAGTATGAAAAAGATGAAGCCAATCTTTTTCATATTTTCCTTAATGGAGAAGAAATGGGATATCTGGGCGACGCGGACAGCATACAGGAGATCCTTGGAGACGCCAGACGCGAGCTTGCGGCAGGTACGGACAAAATAGTATATGCCGAGGGAGACTTAAGCTGTGAAGCTTCATCAGTGATATTCTCGGAGATCGACAGCAGGGCTGATATACAGAAGAGGATGGTAGAGAATCTCCGCAAGAACGTGGCATCTGCCGATGATGAGAGCAGAGAGTATGTTCATGCCTACACGATCAAGATCGGTGATTATATGGCCAATATGGGAAGCTTCGATGATGTGGTCAAGGTACTCCAGACGGCTCTTGACAGGTATCAGGATAAGGATGAGTATGTGGCGAAGCTTGTCAAGGATCAGGCAAGAGAGCTTAACGTACTGACCGCAGAGGTGATCGCCAAGGAAGAGGTTAAGGAAGAGGACGAGATAGAGCCCGTTAAGAGCGCAGGCTTTGAAAAGTTCATAGAAGACAGTGTTGCTGACGGTGATGTGGAGAACAATGAGAAGGATTTCGATGACTTTGATTACGGTCTTATGGGAATGTCCTTCGCAGATAATATAGAGGTTGTTGAAAGCTATATAGCCAAGGCGAACTTAACTACCGTGGACCGTATGATACAGGATATCGTAGAGGTCAAAGAGGTCAATACCATATACGAGGTAGTGGAAGGAGATACGCTGTCGGGCATAGCCATTAAGACCAATATCCCCATGGATAAGATCATAGAGCTTAACGATACGCTGGAGAACGAATTCTCCCTTATAAGACCCGGAGATGAACTTATCGTGACTACCGAGGAGCCTCCTCTTACGGTCAATCGTACCGTCCGTGAGTATATTGAAGAATACTATGATGCTGAGATAGAGTATGAATATAACGATGATTGGTATACAACCGATCAGCAGACTCTCCGCCAGCCCTCGACAGGAAGACGTAATATCGTGGCAGAGACTTCTTATGCTAATGACAAGGCATTAGAGAGAGATATACTTAAGGAAGAGCTTGTTATGGAGGCTGTGGCTAAGATCGTGGAAAAAGGAACCAAGATCCCGCCCACTTATATCAAGCCCATATCCGGAGGAAGACTTACGAGCGGCTTCGGATACAGAACAAGACCCAACGCAAGGGGCGCCACCTCCAACCATCAGGGTGTAGATTGGGGTACACCTATAGGAACTTCGGTCATGGCATCCTGCGGCGGAACGGTAACAAGAGCCGGATGGCTCGGAAGCTATGGATACTGCGTATTCATCAAGCATCCTGACGGAAGAGAGACGAGATATGCGCACTTAAGCAAGGTATTGGTATCCGTGGGTCAGACCGTATCACAGGGCCAGAGGATAGCCTTAAGCGGTAATACCGGTGCAAGTACCGGACCTCATGTACACTTCGAGATACGTATAGGAGGAACGGCTGTCAATCCGCTCAAATATCTTAACTAACAAGATATGTACGGTATTGAGCCTTACCATAACAACATGTAGTGTTGCATTATGTCTTTTTCTTGCGTATTATATATATTCGTGGTAAAATGAAACGAATGTATTGGGAAAATTAAACTCTTTTGAGGTTTTAATGATATGGAGCAATATGCTATTAAAGGCGGGACGCCTCTTGTGGGAGAGGTGGAGATAGGCGGAGCCAAGAACGCTGCGCTGGGCATTCTCGCCGCGTCGGTCATGACTGACGAAACGGTTCTTATAGAGAACGTACCTGATGTAAGGGATATTACTATCATGATGCAGGCTATGGAGAGCATAGGAGTCATCATACAGCATATAGACAGGCACACGGTCAAGATCAATGCGCGTAACATACACAGCCAGGTGGTCGACGGAGATTATATCAAGAGGATCAGAGCCTCCTATTATCTGATAGGAGCCCTTCTTGGCAAGTACAGAAGCGCAGAGGTTACTCTTCCCGGCGGCTGTAATATAGGTACAAGACCCATAGATCAGCACCTTAAGGGATTCAGAGCACTTGGTGCAGCAGATGCCGGTGTTGTGGGCGGAGGAATGATAGTGGCGCATGCCGATCATCTTAAGGGAGCTCACATATATCTCGATATGGTGACTGTGGGTGCTACGATCAATCTTATGCTGGCATCGGTAATGGCAGAGGGCCAGACGATAATCGAGAATGCAGCCAAGGAACCGCATGTGGTTGATGTAGCCAACTTCCTTAACTGCATGGGTGCCAACATCAAGGGAGCAGGAACGGATGTCATCCGAATCAAGGGTGTACAGAAGCTTCACGGCACCGAATACACGATCATACCGGATCAGATAGAGGCCGGAACCTTCATGTTCGCGGCGGCTGTCACCAAGGGGGATGTGACCGTTAAGAATGTGATACCCAAGCATCTTGAATCCATCAGTGCGAAGCTGATAGAGATCGGATGTGAGATAGAAGAATCCGATGATGCGGTAAGAGTGGTAGCCACCAAGAGACCGTTACATACACATGTGAAGACATTGCCGTATCCCGGTTTTCCTACGGATATGCAGCCGCAGATAACGGTTGCGCTCGGTCTGGCACAGGGCACCAGCATAGTGACCGAGAGCATATTCGAGAACAGGTTCAAGTACGTGGATGAGCTTACAAGGATGGGTGCCAGCATCAAGGTAGAGAGCAGTACAGCCATCATTGAGGGCGTGAGCGGATATACGGGGGCAAGCATCAGCGCACCTGATCTGAGAGCGGGAGCCGCACTGGTAATTGCGGGGCTTGCGGCAGAAGGCATCACGGTGGTAGATGATATAAGGTACATCGAGAGAGGGTATGAAGACTTCGATATTAAGCTTCGAGGACTCGGAGCCATGATAGAGAAGGTGGAGGACGACAGGGATCTGCAGAAGTTTAAATTAAGGGTTAGCTGATATAACACAGAATGTGAAGGGGGTACAGGGAACCGAATGAGCAGGATCGACACTGACAAACTGAAGGCCGGAATGGTGGTTCAGTCGGATGTATATAATTACAATGATCAGTTGATACTTCCCGAGGGAATGGTTCTCAATGAGAGAGCCATAGATAAGCTTCGCTCGACGGGAGTCACTTCGGTGATAATTAAGGATGATGCCGGTACGGTACCGACACCGGAGGAGACTGAGAATTCTTATGCGGCAAGATTGCGCGCAACTCCCGAATTCAAGAAGTATAAGGAAGATTTTGAGAGTACGGTTCAGGTCATGAGTCAGTCAATGGCCGATGTAGTCACGAAGAATGCGCCCTTAGAGGCTGATAAGCTTGTGAATGAGGCGATAAGCATCCTTCATCCTCCCGGTGGAGATATCAATGTCTTCGATATGGTGCATAATATGCGCCAATATGATGATATAACCTTTGCCCACAGTCTCAATGTGGGACTTATATGTAATGTGTTCGCAGGTTGGCTCGGACTTAATGAGGATGAGATAAGGCTTGCTACGGAGTGTGGTATATTCCATGACATAGGCAAGCTTACAATTCCAGAGGAGATAATCAAGAAGCCGGGCAAGCTCACAGATGCGGAATTCGCCATCGTCAAGACACATCCCGCAGAGGGCTATAAGATATTAATGAAGTATGATGTGGATGATCATGTTCGTAATGCGGCGCTCATGCATCATGAGAAGTGTGACGGAACAGGCTATCCGCTCGGCATCAAGGGAGATGCCATAGATTACTATGCCAAGCTTGTGTGTATAGCGGATGTGTACGAGGCTATGACGGCTAACAGGCAGTACAGAGACGGATTATGCCCGTTCACGGTAATAGAAGCCTTCGAAGACGAGGGTTTGCAGAAGTATGATACAGGCATGATCATGACCTTCCTGCAGAAGATCGTCGATACATATATGATGAACAGGGTCGGCTTAAGTAACGGCATGGAGGGTGATATCATATTCATCAATAAGATGAGATTATCAAGACCTCTTGTCAAGTGCGGAGACCAGTATATAGATCTTAGCAAGGAAAAGGATCTTAAGATCCAAAAACTTCTGTAATTATGATTGACATATATACCTTGCTGGTGTATTGTAGTCGATAGATATGACAATTCAATATTGTTTTAAGACTCTTATTCAGAGTGGTGGAGATACATAGGATCTGTGAAGCCACGGCAACCCCGCAGAGTGTGGGATACTCTGACGGAAGGTGCCAACCTGAGCAAAGCGTGTGTCCGGGGATACGGTACGGTGCTGTAAGCATTATTTCCGGGCGATTATTGAACAATAAGAGGATTTGATTATCATGTAACTCGAGTCCGCTTATTATATAAGCGGATTTTTTTAACACGAAAGGAGAATTGAGTGATGGAGAAGAGATTATTCACTTCAGAGTCTGTTACCGAGGGGCATCCCGACAAGGTGTGTGATGCCATATCGGATGCGATCCTTGATGCCTGCATGGCAC
>DGII01000060.1 GCA_002393095.1 Lachnospiraceae bacterium UBA3826
GGAGAAGAGTATTTACCGGTAGCAGCAATATATGGTCCTAATGGAGGCGGAAAATCAAATGTTTTGGAAGCATTTCAGGTTCTTGTGGCAAAAGTAACGCGTCCGCTATATGTTGCTACAAGTAGTTCAGAGCAAGAAATTGCTTTAAGAAGAATTCCAGTTGTTCCTTTTGCATTTTCTGATGATACAAGGAATGCACCAACAGAATTTGAAGTTTTTTTTAGAACAGAAACTTCTGAATATAGATATGTTTTGTATGTCCAGGCCGAACAGGTTATTTTTGAAAAGTTAGATAGAGTAAAAAAAGATACAGCCAGAAAATCTGCTTTGTTTGAAAGAAATAATGGAACAATTACACTTAAAGGAGTGCTTAGTACGTTGAAAGTTGGTGACGGCGTTTCAAATTCTATTCCGTTGCTTTCCTATCTTGGAATTACCTATAGCGAAAACAATGTGATAAAGGAAGTGATGGATTGGTTTGTAGACAAGGTTTCATTTTTGAACTATGGTAATCCGTTTCAGGAAGCACGGATTTTTATAGACCAATCTGAGGATAGCAAGAAACTAGTGCTGAAAATGATTAAGGAAATGGATCTTGATATTGATGATTTTAGAATCGAGGAAGAGGAAAATAATAGGATTGAAATATATACAAGACACATTGTAGATGGCAAAGATGTAGAGTTTAAACTGAAAGAGGAATCCAGTGGAACACGAAAGATATTCGGCTTACTGCCCTTTGTTGCAAATAGTATAGTCAAAGGAAGGACATTGATCATTGATGAGTTGGACGCAAAAATACATCCGATATTGCTGAAGTATATCATTGAATTGTTCTCGGATAAAGAAAAAAACAGACGTGGAGCACAACTGATCTTTACATCTCATGATCTGTCAACAATGAATAATGAAGTTTTTAGAAGAGATGAAATATGGTTTGTAGCTAAGGGAAGAAGCCAGAATTCCAAGTTGTACTCACTTGTTGAATTTAAAAATGACAAGGGAGAATCTGTGCGGAAAGATGCGAAATATGATAAACAGTATCTTGAAGGAAAGTATGGTGCTGATCCATATTTACAAAAAATAATAGATTGGAGTAGTCCTAATGCCTAAAAAAGCTGGGATGGAGGCGTGGAAAAAGAAACGTCGAATGGAATACTTGGAAAAAGAGAATATCGTTATTACATATTCTGTGAGGGTGAACAGACGGAACCATTGTATTTTGAGAGTTTCAAGCAGCTGATAGAAGAAAATCCGATATATCGTGAAATGGTTTTGATCCATATAGAACCCTGTGGTGCAGAAACGATGCGGGTGATTGGGATGGCGGAGGAATATGTACATAAGAATAATATAACAAAAGGACAGATTTGGTGTGTATATGATAAAGACAGTTTTCCGCCGGAACGTTTTAATGGCGTTGCAGAACGCACTGTGTCACTAAATAATGATAACTCGGATCTCCAATATCATGTTGCTTGGAGCAATGAATGTATAGAGTTTTGGTTTTTGCTTCATTTTGCATATTATACTTCGAATAATCACAGATCCGAGTATATCGAGTTTTTGAGTAAGAAGTTTAAGGAGCTTGGTCTGGGATCATATGAAAAGAACAGAAAAGACACGTTTACGATCCTGCAGGAATATGGAAATGAAGATCTGGCCATTAGGTATGCAAAGAGAATTATGGCAGATAACGAAGGAAAAACACCGACGGAAATAGCTCCGGGCACAAAGGTGTATGAGTTGGTAGAGAAACTAAGAAGGTATTGTAAAAAGGGATGACATATGGATGATAATCTATTTTTGGAAATAATCTTGAATTACCTAAATCAAAAGGGGTTCTTTCTGATTTGGAAAAGGATATTTTATCTACGATAAATAAATATATTGAAAAACCTTTTGATGCATATCCTAAAATGCTTATTGCACGGACAAGAAATGATGAATACCAGTACGAAGGTATAAGAATTGTCGATTTAGCAGATTGGCTGTTGGAAATATGAATTATTGATTCGACATTACGGAAGAAATAATAATGCGATGGTAAATACAGCGGAAAACTTAAGGGATAGACCGACCGTGTTCATTCCTATATGTTTAAGCCGGATTTTTTTCTAAGCCATTCCTCGAAGCTTGATTCGAAGGCTCTTTCTGCTTCGCTGCCAATATCCGGTATGTCTACCATGCGCTTTTCCCACGAGGACAGATATATGGCATTGGATAGAAGGAGACTTTTTCTTCCTTCGCGGCCATTTGCGATACTAAGACCCGTACCGTTTATTTCATCGGCATAGGCTTTAAGGATTTCTTCATATGCATCGCCTGAGGCAGCAGGGGTATGCTCGGTCCATGTGCCGGTTATTTTCTTAAAATAATCCTCGGATGCTTCGCGGTATTTAGCTTCTTTACAGCCCATTTCCGTATTCACTTCACCAATGCGTATACTGCCGTTCTCGCATACGATAAGAGCCTCATCGAGACTTATCTCAAGTCTGTTCAGTCCCGGCGCTTCGCCGGTAGAAGTGATGAATGTTCCCGTAGCACCATTATTCCATTCCATGTATGCGGTAACATCATCCTCGACCTCGATGTCATGATAGTGTCCCTCATGGCAGAAGCCGGACACTTTAGCAGGCATGCCGCATATCCACTGAAGAAGGTCCAGATTGTGCGGACACTGGTTCAGCAATACACCGCCGCCATCCTTGTCCCATGTAGCATGCCATGAGCTGGAGGTGTAGTACTTGTTCGGTCTGTACCAGTCGGTCACTACCCAGTTGATGCGCTTTATTGCTCCGAAGCTTCCGCTTGATATGATAGTCTTAAGCTCCCTGTATACGGGAAGAGTACGCTGGTTGAAGATCATGGAGAATACCTTGCCGGATGCATCGGCGGCCTCTTCCATGAGTCTTGCCTGTCTTGAGTATACACCTGAGGGTTTGTCACAGAGTACATTCAATCCCACTTTTAAGGCTCTCACTGCGATCTTTTCGTGTGAATAGTGAGGAGTGGCGATTATAACGGCATCAAGTATAATATTCCCCTCTTCGAATGATTGTAGTAATTCATCGGCAGAATCATATACAGGGATGCCTGCTTCTATAGATGGCATGAGTATATCCCTGTACCTGTCATTAACCCTTGTAAGTGCTGACAGCTCCATTCCCGGAATCCTGCCGTTCTGTATAAGGGATGCATATCTGCTTCCCATATTGCCTACACCGATTACAGCCGTTTTGATCATTTTACTCTCCGTTCCGGAGCATAGCGACGCTCCGGCGCAAATCACTGTGTGAAAATGATGTATCAACCTTATTTTCACACTAACCCTCTGTAAAATAGTAAAATAGTACAATACCGACAATACATCTGTATATATAATACCATCAGATACATATAATCATAAAGGGTAAAGATTAGTATGTGTGAAAAGGTGCATATATGGCGTACCTTGCCAAGATATGATATTATAGTAGGGTAGCTTTTGGTTGTGCAGGTATGAAGCTTCATGCACATATACATATGAAGGGAAGAAAGAGTTATGTATGAGATAGCTTATTTGATCAAGAATCCCAATGAGAGCGCAGAGCGTAAGCATGTGGATCATTATGATGATGACACCAATATCAATGCGGTCGTTCAATCCCTGAAGGAAAGAGGAGCCAAGAATATCAAGGTCACTTCATATCAGTAGGCGAAGCGATACGATAGGGTGTGTATTGACATTTGGAATTGAGACATATTCCGGAGGAGGAGCATTGTGAGTGATATAGTGGAGAAGGAGAAGGGATTTAAGGCGTTCCTTCTTAGGAAAAACATTGTTTTTTCGGCTAAAAAGTACTTTATAGATGCGATGAGTGCCATGGCGAACGGTCTGTTCGCTTCTCTTTTGATAGGGACGATCATAAGCACTCTGGGGCAGAGACTTAATATACAGGTGCTCATAGATATAGGCAATTTTGCCAAGGGAGTTGCAGGCCCGGCGATGGCGGTATCCATAGCCTATGCCCTTCAGGCACCGCCCCTTGTCATGTTCAGTATGTTGGCTGTAGGCAGTGCTGCCAACAGTCTCGGAGGTGCCGGAGGACCTCTTGCGGTATTCATCATCGCGATCATATCCTCCGAGCTGGGTAAGATGGTATCTAAGGAGACTAAGGTAGACATCCTTGTGACACCCCTTGTGACCATATGCTCCGGTGCACTTTTGTCTATGGCGTGCGCTCCGTATATCGGCAAGGCGGCAAGCCTTTTCGGTAATCTCATCATGTGGGCGACAGAGCTTCATCCTTTTGCAATGGGCATTCTTGTATCCGTTATAGTGGGTGTGGTACTTACGCTTCCCATAAGCTCCGCTGCCATATGTGCGGCTCTGGGACTTACGGGACTTGCGGGAGGAGCGGCTGTGGCAGGCTGTTCTGCACAGATGGTAGGCTTTGCGGTGATGAGCTACAGGGAGAATAAGCTGGGCGGTCTGGTCTCACAGGGACTTGGAACCAGTATGCTCCAGATGGGCAATATAGTGAAAAATCCCAAGATCTGGCTCCCGCCTACACTTGCAGCGGCTGTTACGGGTCCCATAGCGACCTGTGTATTCAGGATGCGTATGGATGGGGAAGCCATAGCTTCCGGAATGGGCACTTGTGGACTTGTAGGCCAGATTGGTGTATACTCGGGGTGGCTTAATTCCATTGCTGATGGCTCGAAAGCGGCAATAACCGCCTTCGACTGGATCGGACTAATACTCGTAAGCTTCATACTTCCTGCCATACTGTCTACCGTATTCTGTATCATACTAAGGAAGATAGGCTGGATCGGTGAGAATGATCTGAAGCTTGAGAATATGTAATATATAGTAAAGAGGAAGATATAATGAGTGATATCAACCATAATGTGGGAGATGAGAGAAAGAGGACGACTCATCCTGAGGGCGAGGCAGCTCACAGGAGTTCATCTGCACATAGAAGTGCTCCCGGGCAAAGGAGCACACAGGCACATAAAAGTGGGGCTGTGCAAAAGGGCACATCCGAGCATAAGCAATCTTCGGTTGGAAGACGCAGATCGGCACATAAAGCCTCATCCGGTGTTCGAAGAACGGACATGCATTCCAAAGTTCATGAGACAGCGGCGCATTCCGAAGGTCATCGCATGAATGCGGGAGACGGAAAGGTGTCTGCTATACAGAAGATTAAGAGAGTAGCGCATCTTCTGTGGACAAAATACAGATTCGAGACCATAGCGGTAAGCGTACTCATTCTGTCTGTTGCAGTAGCCATTCCTGTGATCATACATGCTGTCAATGTCAATAAGACCGAGACTAAGGAAGTGGATCTTGAGAATTACGGCGATCTCTTCTCGGCAGATGGGCAGACTCAGACCACTGCCACAACCAATTCCAAGGGTATCAGGATAAGAGTAGATGAGGAGACAGGTGAGGAGATAGAGGATCCGACCATACTTGCAGAAGTCAAGGGGACGGGTGAAGGCTATCTCAATAATTGTATATTCTTAGGTGACTCAAGATATGTGGGGCTTGTAAGCTATGCTGTTATATCCGACGAGGATGTACTGGCGCAGGTAGGTATAGCACATATGTCCGTGGAGTCCAATACCTTCACACAGAATTCAGGGGCACAATATACTTTGCGTTCGTATCTTCAATCTCATGCCAAGGATGTCATATATATAGGATATGGCGTCAACGGTATGAAGGGTACGGATGAGGATACATATGAGAAAAGCTATAAGAATCTGATAGAGCATATAATGGAGCTGGCACCGAACAGCAAGATAGTGCTCATGTCCATATGGCCTGTCGATGATAACGGCACATATAAGGGTTCTGTCAAGAATGAATGGATAGACAAATACAACGATTTCCTTCTGGCTCTGGCAGAATATGAGGGAATATACTATCTGGATGTCAATACGGTCCTTAAGGATAAGAACGGAAGCATCAACAGCAAGTATGACGGAGGTGACGGGCTTCATTATAATGCCAAGGGTTATCAGGTCATAAGAGAGTATATCCTGTCTCATCCGGTTCCGGGTGTATCGGATGAAGGAACATATACCGTTCATTATGTTGCGCCTAAGGGACAGTTCAAGGATATGGTTAAGGATGCGGTAGTGCTTCCGACAGCAGGTGTAACGGAAGCAGTGGCAGAGAGCGAGAGCGCAGAGCCGACTCCAACGCCCACACCTGAACCTACCAAGGAGGCTGAGACAATTCCCGAGAAGGAGGCGCAGCCTACACAGGCACAGCCAACTCCTACCACTGCACCCACACCGACACAAGTTCCTACGCAAGCCCCCGCGCCTACTCAGGCTGCGAACGATTCGGGAAGCGGAAGTTCAGACAGCGGTAACAGCACAGATTCCGGTAACAGTGGAAATTCCGGCAACAGCGAGAATTCCGGCGGTGGCGGAGATTCCGGTGGAGGTGAAAGCTCTGATAGCGGTGAAGGCTCCGGTGGCGGTGAGAACTCCGGCGGTGGTGATAGCTCAGGTGGAGAGAGTAACAGTACGGATGGAAGCTCTGAGCCTGCAGCCACAGAGGAGTGATATTAACGGATCAGATCATACGACCGACGGTCATTAAGCACTGTCGGTCGTTTCGGTAATTAAGGAGTATAAGTGGAAGATCATATCGAAGAGTCTTATGTAAGACGACCTGCCACAACGAAAAAGAAGAAGAAAAAGAAAAGCTGGACCATAGCAAAGCTTATGATCAATCTGACCGTCGGTGCATTCATTGCGCTGGCGATACTGGTGGTGCTCTACTACAACGATCCGAGGAAAAAGCTTATCGGGAGCTGGAGAGGCGCCGTGGACATATCGGATGAGGTGTCCGGTAAGGCGGAGGACTGGTTCCTGACCGCAGCCAAGGGTAATAAGGTAAAAGTATCGGAGCATATCGGCGATATCAATGTAGATACACATCTTAGCTTTAATACAGACGGTTCGTGGAATTCATCCGTTGACAGAGCATCATATGATGAATGCGAAGACAGAGCTTATGAAGCAATGGCAGGGGCACTTAACGAATTCGTCGGAATAAGGCTTGCGGCGGCACAGAAGCCTGAATTAAGCAACGAGGAAATAGACAGACTCATATCAGATACCATAGGCATGTCGGGTAAGGCTTACCTTAAGGAATATGGCCCCGCAATAATGCCGTCATATGAAAGCCTTACAGCGGCTTATGAGAGAGACGGCACGTATATTGCGGATAAGCGCAGCATCACGATCAATGATAGCGTGACTGCCGATTATGTGGTCAACGGAAGCCTGCTCGCGCTTGATGGTATACAGTCCGGCAACAGTACGATACTTAACAGGGACGGAGATATAGGAGACAGACTGCTTACCTTTTTTGCCGATGCCGCGGATGATGATGTCCTGTATATGGGCAAGGCGAATGCCGCCACGGTTAAGAACAGGATACTTGAGAACCTCACGGTTCATGTAAGCGGAGGCAGCGTAAGAGATGTCAAAACCATACATTACGGATATAGGAATAACAGATTCGTATCGTTAAGGGACATGGCTCTTGCGCTTAAGGGAACAGAGGCGGAGTACTCCATAAGCATCGGTTCGTCCGAGATCAATATAACAAGAGGTTCGTCATACAATGCGGTAGGCGGTGAAGATATCCCCTTTAATATAAGAGGAGCCGCTAAAGCACCGGCAGAGCCGGAGGAAGCTCAACCGGACGCACAGGCAACAGATGCAGGGATGGATGCGGGGACGGATACTGAGCTCACACAGGATGCGGATATGGCAGATGAGCCGGATGCGTCAGAGGATGATTCGGAATATATATATGTGAGTGATTCGCTTAAGTTTAATAAGCTTAAGGTGGATGGAAGAGAGGTTAAGTACTCCACCGTCATCGGCAGGAATCCCTCCGGTAATCAGGATGCCTATATGAGTGTTACGGATATAGGTATGATACTTGATGTGGATATAAGCCTTGAGGACGGAGAACTGTATATAGATCCGTCCGCTCCCTTTACTATAGATATTGCATCCATGTCGGATTCCGGATTCTATACCGAAGTAAGGAGTGCGCTTGTGGGAGATGCTACCACCAGTGAGATATATGCAGCCTATTGTGAGGATGTAGCGGTATCCATAGCAAGTACCACCAAGCTTATGAATCTTCTGTGCGTAATGGATGCGTTAGCTTCGGGTCAGATAGGGATGCAGGATGTGGTCAGGACTTCATATGAAGCATCGGCTCTGTCTAAGACGGCTGACGGGGTGATCGCCATGGATGAAGGAGATACATTCACCGTGGAGGAGCTTATATACGGAATGATGCTGCCATCCAGCAATGAGTGTGCACTTATGCTTGCACAATACATAGCAGGGAATGAGGATGTATATGTAATGCTTATGAACGAGAAGGCTATGGAGATAGGCTTGTCCGACAGTACAAGATTCTGTAATTGTCACGGGCTTCCCGTGTATTCTGACAACATAGCCACATCCAAGCTCCAGAACACAATGTCTGCCAAGGATATGTTCATGCTGACATCATATATGTTAGCTGTCTATCCGCAGGTGACTGATATCACCTCCACCATGGAGTATAAGATTGCGTCCAAGGACATCACGGTGAAAAATCTCAATCCCATGTTATATAATATTCCGGGTGCCATAGGACTTAAGACGGGCACTACTAACATGGCGGGGCACAGTCTTGTATCGGCTGTAAGGATCAAGGATGTCTCGGATATAGAGCATGTGATAGTGGCTGTGGAATTCGGTGCAGAGGATGTGACGACACGTAATGAGATGTCAGAGATGCTCTTAAGATACGGAATGGATAAGGCATCCAGGAAGTCCCCGGCAGGTGAGAATGCAGTTAAGCTTAAAAACGGAGAGAATATGCCTGCCAGCGCGGAGGCATTCATAAGGCTTATGCTTGGGGCGGTAGATTAAGACATCCGTGTAACTGCCACGGTACTTTAACACGCCAGAATGTGAAGTGAGTGTGTGACTATATATAATACGAGGTAATATATGGAGATTGAGAAAAAGTATACCGTAAAAAAGCTTCCTAAGCTTGAGGAATATGCCAGCCATAGGATAGAGCAGGCGTATATTAACCGTAAGCCCACGTTAAGGATAAGAAGACAGGATGACGAATTCTACTTCACGTATAAGGGAGACGGTCTTATGGCAAGGGATGAGTATAATCTTCCGCTTAATGAGGAAGCCTACTACCATCTTAAGGATAAGGCTGACGGTAAGGTCATAGTTAAGACAAGGTATCTCATTCCGTATGGCAGATATACTATCGAGCTTGACATATTCGAAGGAGAGCTGGCACCGCTTATCATAGCGGAGGTGGAATTTGCGTCGGTAGAGGAGGCGGAGAGCTTCGTGCCGCCGGAGTGGTTTGATGAGGATGTCACACAGAATCCGGAATATCAGAATTCCAATTTAAGCCGTTAGGAGAGGTATGGTGGATAATATATGCTGAAGGTTTTTCTGGCAGAAGATGAATATGTGGTAAGGGAAGGGATCAAGAATAATGTAGACTGGGCTGCGCACGGATATGAATTCTGCGGTGAGGCTTCCGACGGTGAGCTCGCTTTTCCCATGATACAGAGGCTTAAGCCCGATATAGTCATTACCGATATCAAGATGCCCTTTATGGACGGGCTGGAATTAAGCCGTATGATCAAGAAAGAATTCCCATGGATAGAGATCGTAATACTCTCAGGATATGCGGAGTTCGACTACGCTAAGGAAGCCATATCCATAGGTGTAGCGCATTATCTGACCAAGCCCATAAGCGGAGACGAGCTTCTTAAAGAGATAGATGAACTGTCTGACAAGATAGAGGAGAAGAAGCAGGAGCTTAAGCTTAAGGAAAAGTACATTCAGGAGATGGCGGAGAATTACGACGAGGACAGAAGAAAGCTTTTCCAGCATATGGTACTTGGGGATATGAGTGTAGCTGAGCTTAATGAGCTTGCCAAGGGACTTGAAATGGATATTATGGCAGGCTGCTATAATATAATCCTTATGCAACTTATCTCAAGCCATCACACGGAAGCGGAATATTCCGGCAGTGTGGTCGCCCTGTATGAACAGATCGAGGGGCTTGCGCTTAAGTCGGATGCGGTCGTTTTCGACAGGAATCTGGAGGGTAAGGCGATTCTGCTTAAGGCGGATACGCTTAATGAACTTAACGCGATACAGGATGAGCTTACAGAGAAGATACAGGGGCTTCTAAGGGATTACGGACATGTGAGCTATTATGCCGGTATAGGGACACCGGTGGGAAGGCTTACAGAGATACCAAGAGCCTATGAGACTGCGGCGCATGCATACGCCCACAGATACTTTACGGACAGAAGTGAATTCAAGAATTATACCGAGCCCCAGAGGATGGAGAGTGTATCTGATGAGGAATTCAGTATAAGCAGCGTGAACCCAAGCGAGATAGACAGGAACAGGGTGGAGGAATTTCTTCGTAAGGGAGGTCAGGCAGAGACGGAATTCTTCATAGAGGAATTCTTCGGTAATATCGGGGAGAGTGCGCTCAGATCCAATATGTTCAGGCAATATCTGGCTATGGATGTGTACTTCGCAGTGGGGGCTTTCCTTGAAAGCCTTGGACACGACCGAAGTGAGGTGGAGGCATTCAATCCGGCTAACGGTGATATAGATGATGTTGACAGGACTGTCACATATCTTAAGGATATTATAGACAAAGCCATAAGCATAAGAGACAGCAGTGCAAGTAATAAATACAATGCTGTCATAGATGAGGTGAAGAATTATATAGATGCCAATTACGGCGATGAGGAGCTGTCGCTTAATAAGCTGGCAAGTCATGTCAACTTCTCGCCTAATCATCTGAGCATGATCTTCAGTGCACAGACCGGAATGACATTTATAAGGTATCTTACCGATCTGCGTATGAATAAGGCAATGGAGCTTTTAAGATGTACATCCAAAAGAAGTGTGGATATAAGCGCCGAGGTAGGATATAAGGACCCGCATTACTTCTCTTATCTGTTCAAAAAGACCGTAGGTATGACACCTACGCAGTACAGGGCAGACGCGGAGGGACATACGGATACTCACTGATATAACGGAGAAGGTATATGGCAGGCAGGATAAGCAAAGCCTTTAAGAATATCGGATTGGCAGGAAGGATAAGATATTCCTACATCATAGTCATTGCGCCCATAATAGCCTTTATGGGCTTTTGCCTTGTGACCTTGTGGAATCAGAATCTAAGATATGACAGGGTCATAGATGCGGCAGGAAGAGCCAGCAGCTTCAGTCTGGATTTTAAGAATGATTTTGATTATGAGACATATTTAGTCATAGTTGAGAGCAAGTCCTTCGAGGAATCGGAGCTTAGGAATATGCTAAGCGAAGCTACGGGTGTAGTGGATTCCTTAAGTCAGGATGTGGAGCTTAGGAGCGATAACGAGAGAAGACTTGAGGATATACGCAAGTATCTGCGTAATCTGGGAACCTATACGGACAGGATAGAGGCCAATCTTAAGGCCGGTGACAGATATGAGGACAATATCGAGATATGGGAGAACGACGTTCAGATAGTGAC
>DGII01000109.1 GCA_002393095.1 Lachnospiraceae bacterium UBA3826
AGAAGAACCAGATAGGTTCATCCGCCATGGCTTATAAGCGTAATCCCATGAGAAGCGAGAGGATAGCATCCTTAAGCCGTTATGTGATAATAGATGCTCTTAATCCCGCCATAACCTCGGCAACCCAGTGGTTCGAGAGGACACTGGATGATTCTGCCAACAAGAGGCTGTCAATACCTGAGGGATTCTTAGCCATCGACGGTATACTCGATCTGTGTATCAATGTGGTGGACGGACTTGTGGTACACGACAAGGTGATTGAGAAGCATATGATGGCAGAGCTTCCCTTCATGGCTACGGAGAATATCATGATGGATGCGGTCAAGGCAGGCGGAGACAGGCAGGAGCTTCATGAGAGGATAAGGACTCTTTCCATGGAAGCAGGCAAGGCCGTGAAGGAAGAGGGTAAGGATAATAATCTCTTAGAGCTTATTGCTGCGGATGATGCCTTCGGACTCAGTCTTGAAGAGCTTAAAGAGGCTATGGAGCCGGCTAAATATGTGGGAAGAAGTGCCAGACAGGTGGAGGTATTCCTTAGGGATGTGATAAACCCTATCCTTAAGGAGAACAAGGATGTACTGGGCGTTAAGGCAGATATTAACGTATAGATAAAAGCAGGTAATACTTATTGGAGGATTTAGCAAATGGCTGGAATGGTTAAAGCGGTAGTTGGAGCGAATTGGGGAGATGAAGGCAAGGGCAAGATAACTGATATGCTTGCTGCCAAAGCCGACATAATTGTGAGATTCCAAGGCGGTGCCAATGCGGGACATACCATAGTCAACGCTTACGGCAAGTTCGCACTTCACACTCTTCCCAGCGGAGTATTCTATGATCACACCACAAGCATAATAGGCAACGGTGTGGCTCTTAATATTCCGATACTCATGGGTGAGATCAAATCCATAGTGGACAAGGGAGTGCCCATGCCTAAGATACTTGTATCGGACAGGGCGCAGATAGTGATGCCGTATCATATATTACTGGATCAGTATGAGGAGGAGAGACTTGGAGGTAAGTCCTTCGGCTCCACCAAGTCCGGTATAGCTCCCTTCTATTCGGACAAATACGCCAAGATAGGCTTTCAGGTAAGTGAGCTTTTTGATGAGGAGCTGCTTAAAGAGAAGGTAAGCCGTGTATGTGAGATCAAGAATGTGCTCTTTAAGCATATGTATCATAAGGATGAGATAGATGAGGCAGAGCTTCTTAAAACCCTCGGAGAATACAGGGATATGATCGAACCCTTTGTCTGCGACACCTCGTTATTCATTGACAAAGCTCTTAAAGAAGGTAAGACGGTACTTCTGGAGGGTCAGCTTGGAACCCTTAAGGACCCCGATCACGGTATATACCCCATGGTAACATCTTCATCGACTCTTGCGGCTTACGGCGCAATCGGTGCGGGAATAGCTCCTTATGAGATCAGGCAGATAGTAACAGTATGCAAGGCGTATTCATCTGCTGTCGGTGCGGGAGCCTTCGTATCCGAGATATTCGGAGACGAGGCCGATGAACTCAGAAGACGCGGCGGTGACGGAGGAGAGTACGGTGCAACTACCGGAAGACCCAGAAGAATGGGATGGTTCGACTGTGTGGCGAGCAGGTACGGATGCCGTATGCAGGGAACTACGGATGTGGCGTTCACTGTCCTTGATGTGCTCGGATATCTGGATGAGATACCGGTATGCGTGGGATATGAGATAGACGGTGAGGTAACTAAGGAATTCCCTGTTACCAGACTTCTTGAGAAGGCTAAGCCGGTGCTTAAGAAGCTTCCGGGATGGAAGTGTGATATAAGAGGTATTAAGGAGTATGACGCGCTTCCCAAGGAATGCAGGAATTATATAGAATTTATCGAGGATGAGCTTGGATATCCCATCACAATGGTATCCAACGGTCCCAGTCGTGATGACATAATATACAGGAAGAGCAAATACAGCAAATGATAGATACCGTTATTTTTGATGTAGGCAACGTACTTACAAGGTTCGGGTGGCAGGAATTCATAAGATCCTTCGGTTATCCTGAGGATATATGCGTAAGAGTGGGTAATGCCACTATAGAAAGCCCCTATTGGAAGGAATATGACAGAGGCGTCATGAGTAATGACGAGATCGTCAATTCCTTCATAAGCCTTGATAAAGGCGTGGAAAAAGAGATAAGAGAGACCATGGAGAATTTCAAGGGGATACTTACCCCGGCTGATTATGCGATCCCATGGATAGAATCACTTAAGAGCATGGGATTACGTGTGTTATTTTTATCTAATTTTTCCGAAAGAGCCTGCAATGAGTGCAGAGATGCCCTCGGCTTCCTTGATCATGTGGACGGTGGTATATTCTCGTACAGGGTAAAGCTTATCAAGCCAGATCCGGCGATATATAAGTGTATCGTCGATACCTACGGACTGGTTCCCGACAGATGCGTATTTATAGACGATCTTGAAGAGAACATCAAAGCTGCGGGTGACTACGGCATGCATACGATCCTTTTCAGGGATTATGAGACTGCTAATGAAAAACTTTGCAGCTTACTAAATATTACTAAATAATCAAAAATGTGTTATACCACAATATCTAGTGTTTTCATCCTTAACATCAAGTGAGGATTCCCAATTTGTGCGATTTGCGATATAACAGTAAGTACTTTGGTACTATGGTATAAAAGTACTTGTTATGCTATATTTATGTCAACAATTCGTATGGGGTTTTGGGAGTTATGAATTTTCACACAAAGCGATTTATCGATAAGACCGGAATGACAGAGACGGCCAGAATTGACAGGGTCGTTTTGTTGTGTTATGCTTTCTGTGCCATTGCTCTTACACTTTTTGGCAGACTTGAGGTCTATGATACGAACGGAAGGACCGGAGGAAGCCTTATAATTTCGGCTTTTTTCTATGTGCTTTTGTGGTTCCCGGTTGCGGTATGTAAGGTATTCTTCTATCGGCTAAGTAAGAATCCCGCATCCATCAAGACCATATTATTCACATTTTTTCTTATATTCTACGGATATGTGCTTCTTACGGACCCCAATGAATATTGCATACTTATAGCCATCCCGTTTTCAATCCTTACAATAGCATACAGCTATATGCTGCTGACATTAGGCGTGACGCTGGTTACTATGCTTATGTCAGCTTTGTATGTGGCTGTTCCTTACATAAGCGGCAACCTAGAGATCGCAACTAACAGATTATATGAATTTATCATAATCCTGGCTACCGTACTTTTCATCAATCAGATGACATATCTGCTTGAGACCAAGCAGTACAGGAAGAGAGCTGAGATCGAGGCTGAGCGTAACAGGCTGCGTTCCTTCGTATCTGTGGGTATTAAGAGGATATTCGAGTATGATGTGGTCAATGACAGGTTCATGACAGCAGGCAGTAAGGATGGCAATTACGGTTCGGAGAGGTATATAGATAATTTCAGGGATTCTGTCAAAAAGCTCAGATACGTGCTTTTTGCCGATTGGGACAGATTCGATGACTT
Source organism: Lachnospiraceae bacterium UBA3826 (assembly GCA_002393095.1). Taxonomy (GTDB): domain Bacteria; phylum Bacillota; class Clostridia; order Lachnospirales; family Lachnospiraceae; genus Colinaster. The sequence continues at coordinate 3,495 of DGII01000109.1, forward strand.
TATTGCGGATTGTGACAACGGAGTAGATGTCATAGATAAGCAGTTGAGGCTTCGTGATAAGAATGCCGATTATAAGTGGTACTCCATTAAGGGACGCAGTATCAAGGATAAGGACGGTAACGTGCTTAAGGTCGTCGGCGTTATGGACAATATCGACGAGATCAAGCGTATGGAGCTACGGCAGGCCGACGAGAATATGAGAGATTCTCTGACCAAGCTGTACAAGTTCGGCTATGCAAGGGAGCTTATCGAGGACTTCCTGCGTTCACAGGAAGAGAGCGACAATCCGGAGTATGCCGGACTGCTTGTGCTTGACATAGATAATTATGAGATACTCAACGAGCGCATGGGTAAGGCTTTCGGTGAAGAGATACTTAAGAATATCGCCTCTGACCTTGACGAGATATTCTATCCTACGGATGTTCTCGGACGTATAGGCGGGGATGAATTCATCATTCTTATGAAGAATATCGTCGATGTCATGGATATAGATAAGAAGATCAGGGAGATTCAGAAGGTTGTCAACCGAACCTACGTCGGAGAAAATGTCAGCTTCGGAAGTACCATGTGCATCGGAGCCAGCATATATCCCACAGACGGTGAGACCTTTGATTCGCTCTATGACAAGGCGGAAAAGGCATTGGTACATGCCAAAAATGCCGGTAAGAACTGCTATGGCTTCTATCTTGCGGATAAGGAGGATGTATACAGTCAGTATCCTATAGCCGAAAGAAGGGAGAAGATCGCAAGAGTCGAGCAGGAGGTAATGTCCGGCGGAAGTCCTTCGGATTCTCTGATCGAGCTTGCGTTCAAGCTTATTGATGAATCCAAGGATACAGACAGTGCTATCAATCTTCTGATAAGAAGAGTGGCAAGACAGATGAATCTGGGCGGAATAAGGATCAAGTCAAGGGTCGGCAAGGAATTCAAGACTGTGAATCTGTATCAGTGCTGTACGGTGCCGGATATGGTTTTTGACAGTGCCGATATGTCATATACCTTCGACCAGTGGACGGATATGCTTGAAGAATACAGAGCCAATAATAACCTGATAGTATGTGACAGTGTAATGGATATAGAGAATCCGGTCACAAGACAGCTTATGCTGGTTTCAGGTGCCAAGTCGTATGTGGGATGTGCCTTCCATGATAAGGGCGAATTCGCCGGAAGTATAGATTTCGTTGATTTTGACGGTCCCAGAGCATGGAGCGCGGGCGATCTTACCAATATACGTGCCGTAACCAATGTCGTATCTTCTTATCTGCTTAAGATGAAGGCATATGAGGATGCGTCGGATACGGTAGAGAGGCTGACGGGATATGACAGCGTGACCGGACTCATGACATATGAGAAGTTCCTTGCAATGGTGGGAGAGTACATCGAGAATGCGCCTCACGGCAATTACGCCATGGTATATATGGACTTCAGTAATTTCAAGTATGTCAATGAGACTTACGGATATGAGACCGGTGACAAGATACTCAGAGAGCTTGTTAATGAGGCGGCGGGATACGGAGAGTACTTCGTATACGGAAGCCGTGTATTCTCGGATAATATCGTTATGCTGGCAAGGATCGGCAACAGAAGCGAAGATGAGATAGTAGCGGCTTTCGAACGAGCCAGCAAGGTATTCGCGGACAGGATGCAGAAGGAATATATAGGCAGCAAGCTGATCCTGGATATCGGAGTATGTACCTTCGAGATATGCGGTCGTCCCGTACCTATGAAGAGTATAATCTCCAATGCCAATATGGCACGTAAGAAGGCTAAGCTTCCCGACAGTCCCAGATGTATCGTATATGACGAGACCATGGGCGCGGAGGTTAAGGCGGAAGTGGCCTATGCCAATGATATGGAGAATGCATTCAAGAATCATGAATTCGTTGTATATATGCAACCTAAGGTTAATCTGCAGACTAACGAGATTGAGGGCGCAGAGGCTCTTATCAGATGGAAGAAGCAGGACGGAACACTTATATTCCCCAACGATTTCATACCTGTATTCGAGAAGAACAAGAGCATTACCCTGCTTGATTATTATGTATATGATGAGGTATGTAAGTATCTTCGTAAGAGAATGGACGCAGGCAAGAGGATCGTCAGGATATCGGTCAATGTATCCCGTGTACATCTGTTCTCGATCAATGAGATCGTAAGCTATGTAAGAAGCCTTATCGTAAAATATGAGATACCTCCGCAGTATCTCGAATTCGAGCTTACTGAGACGGTATTCACGGATAAGGTGGATGATACCATACTTCTGATGAACAGGCTAAGAGAGCTTGGAGTCAAGGTATCAATGGATGATTTCGGTTCGGGCTATTCATCGCTTAACGTGCTTACCAAGCTGCCGCTTGATGTTCTTAAGCTTGATAAGGAATTCTTAGATGACTTTGAGAACGATCCTGATGAGAAGATAATCATACCCAGTGTAATAGATATGGCCAAGAAGCTTAACCTAAGAGTTGTCTGTGAGGGTGTTGAGACCAAGGAGCAGGTAGGCTTCTTAAGAGAAGTCGGTTGTGATTATGCACAGGGCTACTTCTATTCCAAGCCCATTACTCAGGAGCAGTTTGATGAGCTTCTCGAGGTTGTATAGAATTGGTATTGATAATCAATCAATGTGGTATTGATAACTAGCTAACATAGTAATGCGAATATATTTATAGAAAATTGTCAATAATGTATTATCATTTTGAGGCTTTAAATGATATAGTACTCTATGGTTAGTTTAATTGATATAAACTATTTCCGAAAGAATTCCCCTTTTACACAGGAAAATGGCGCAGGCTTAAGCCTACGCCATTTTCTCGTTATATATTGTAATATCTTGTTCGTCGTCTCGCAAAGCAAAAATACTATTATATCTGCCTTCTTGCAAAGCAATAAATACCATTATATCCGTCGTCTCGCAAAGCAATAAATACTATTATATCTGTCGTCTCGCAAAGCGAGACGTTGAAAATTAGATGAACTTGACGAAGCAGCCATTGCTGCGAGTCATTAGTTCATCTTATTTTCTCCCGCAACACTTTTTGTACTTCTTCCCTGAACCGCAGGGGCAGGGATCATTGGGATATATCTTGGCTTCGTTGACAACTGTGGTAGATCTCTTCTGCTCCTTATACAGCTCCTTCTGTCTCTCCTCGGTGAAGATGTCGTTCCACTCATGTAATCCGTACAGCCAGTCGGCTCCGGCAGCAACCATATTCTTATATAAGAGCTCTTTGTCGAATTTAAGGGATACCTTGGTATCCTCGTCCATCTCTTCAATGGGGTTGGGCTTAACCAGACTGTCATTGATGCCGTCTAAGAATCCGACCATTATCTTAAGCTCCACACCGTATTTTTCGGCAAGCTCCTTTACAGTGCCCTTAACCTCCTTATCGGGAGTCTTTAAAAGCTCCGCATATATATTCTTCTCCTTTTCGAAGTAATCGGTCCAGAGTTGCTGAAGCTTTCCTTTGTCTGATGTCTCGGAATACGCTTCCTCTCTCCATTTCTCCAGTAATGTCTTAGCCATCTGCTATTGCTCCTTTCTTCTATCCATCATCCTGTCATACAGGAAAAGATTGATCCATAGTATCACGGGTATTATTATGGTCGCACCCATACATGCGAAGAAATACCTCTGCCATCCGGCGACATCTATTATAGCAAAAACCAGTAATAAAAGATACATCAGTATCAGTATTGTTACGCCTGTGACGGCCAGTATCCTTTTTAGCTTATTTCTTCCGGTATCCTTCTCCATGATAAATCCTCACACTGATAAGCCCACAGACCGACTTACATCGATCTGGATGCTATTACATCCACGCCGAGACCGCATACGTTATTGATTATGATATCACCGCGGCTTACGGGAGCTGTCACCTCGACTCCGTTCAGAGCCTTCATCACATCCATCATCTTATCCTTGGGAATCTCGGATGAGAGAATGACCGGAAGCCTGTTATATATGCCACCGTGTATGATAACCGTGGATGTAAGCTGCCTTAAGGGGTGTGTAAGCTCATTTTTGACATATTCCGCTCCCCTTGGGCAGAAGTTACCCTCTATCTTCTCTATATCCCCTGCCGAATTCATGGTCGCCGTTACTTCGCAGCCTCTTGGACACACTATACAGGTAAAGGTCTTAGTAGTTGTATCTGTCATATATATCACCATCCCGACATCCGGTCGGTATCCTTCATCAATTCTCCAAGCTTATGCTAAGCTCACCGGTAACATCTTTAAGCTCTGCCTTGGTAACCTTGAGCTTCTCCATTTCACTTGGGGCAACGCGAAGCTTTTTAAGCTCCTTTATAAGCTTATCGCCCTGTCGAAGCGCAAGCTTAACATCTCTGGCATTTTTCTTCACCCTTAACTTTATCTCAAGAGTCTCCTCCATATCCTGTGGGGAGATATATGAAGGAAGTACATAGCTTATTCCTTCGCCGGCCGACACCTTGACGCCACGGCTTCCGCTTAGGTTTCCAGCAGCGTATTTGGCGGCTGCAAGCCCTGCTTCCTCACCCTCCATGCTGACGAAATCCACAAGATCGTGAACATGAAGTCCGTTGCCACAGGAGAATATACCGGGCACATCCGTCATCATATGCTCATCCACTACAGCACCCTTAGTCTTAGGATGAAGTGAGATACCCGCTTCCGTAAGAAGAGCGGTATCAGGTATCAGTCCCACTGACATAAGAAGAGTATCAACGTCAAAGTCCATCTCGGTTCCGGATATGGGATTAAGATCATCATCAACCCTGCTTACGGTGATCCCATTTAATCTGTCCTTACCTCTGATATCCGTAACGGTATGACTTAAGTACAGTGGGATATCAAAATCATCCAGACATTGCTTGATATTACGGGGAAGACCGTTAGAATACGGCATTATCTCCGCAACTCCGAGTACTTCCGCACCCTCAAGAACCATACGCCTTGCCATGATAAGACCGATATCTCCGCTTCCGAGTATGAATATGCGTCTGCCTACCATATAACCCTGCATATTAAGATACTTCTGTGCTGTTCCGGCAGTCCAGACACCGCTCGGTCTGTATCCGGGGGTAGCTATGGCACCGCGGCTTCTTTCTCTGCAGCCTAAAGCCAGAACTATAGCCTTAGCGCTTATGGTCACATAGCCTTCCACGGGATTGACATAGGTTAGAGTCTTATCCTTATGCAGATGTATGACGGTAGTATTAAGCTTAACCTTCACGGAGGTGTCCTTAAGCATATTGGTCCATTTCTCCGCATATGCAGGTCCGGCAAGCTCCTCACCGAATCTGTGCAGACCGAATCCGTTATGGATACACTGTAACAGGATACCGCCGAGTTCCGCATCCTTTTCAAGAAGGAGGATATCCTTACACCCGTTATTGTATGCTGAGATGGCCGCAGCTATTCCGGCACTTCCGCCACCTATTATGACTATATCATGCTTTTCCACGGTCATGCCTCCTCCTTCTTATTGACTGATTTGGTCATTTCCATCAGGATGATGGAATCCTTGGAATCGTAGCGAACCTCTGTCTTGTCGATACCAAGCTCCTTGGCCAGAATATCCACTACAAGCGGTTCGCAGAAGCCGCCCTGACATCTTCCGAGACCGGGACCGACACGCTTCTTGACAGCCTTAACGGTAGTGGCGCCTACAGGTCTTCTTATGGCATCTATTATCTCGCCCTTGCTTACAAGGCAACACCTGCAGACGATCTCTCCGTAGTCGGGATTGTCCGCTATGATACGGTTCTTATCCTCATCACTTAATGCACCCATATATGTGATCGGCTTTCCGTGTATATATGTCGTTTTTCTGTCGTAATCGAATTGCTCCTTCATTACTTCGTCTGTCACATATTCGGCAATGGCAGGTGCGGAAGCGAGTCCCGGAGAGTCGATACATGCAACATTAACAAATCCCTTTAATTCCTTGGATTCCTCTATGATGAAATCTCCCGTATCACCTGATGGCCGAAGTCCGGCAAAGCATCTGATGACCTTGTCAAAGGGAATGTTATCGACGGTCTTTTTGACGGATTCTTTGACATAGCTTAATGCGTCGGCTGTATTGTTATTGGCTTCCTTGTCGTCTGCTATATGCGAATTGGGGCCGAGAAGTATATTGTTGTGGATGGTAGGTACTACAAGCACACCCTTACCGGCCGGTCCGGGAACGGGATATATGACTCTGCTTACGACGGGATGCTCCATCTCATCAAGTACATAATACTCGCCACGTTTTGGCGTTATGGAGAATTCCGGCTTATGACCGAGAGCCATACCGTATATATCATCGGCATATACTCCGGCGGCATTGATCACATATCTGCATTCATAGCTGCCTTTATCGGTATGTATACGGTAGCCCTCACTTGCACTGTCACAGGAGTCCGGTGAAGACTTATGAGCAGACTCTTGACTGATACGGTCAATAGACAAGACCTCCTCCGAAAGCCTAAGCTCCACGCCATTTAGTACAGCCTCTTCCATAAGGGCGATCGCTACGAGCCACGGGTATATGATACCTGTAGTGGGAAATTCCAGTGCTCTTATGACCTTGGCGCTCAGGTTGGGTTCAAGCTCCCTTGCCTCATCTCCCGTGATATCCCTGCATTCTATATCACGGTCGGCAGCCTGAGTCTTAAGCGTGTCAAGTATCCGGCTTTCAGAGGCATCCGTAGCCACCACGAAGGCGGAGCTTTTTACATACTGGACACCAAGCTCATTGCATATATCGGGGTACATTCTGTTGCCAATTACATTAAGCTTTGCCTTAAGTGTACCCGGCTTTGGATCATATCCCGCATGAACGATGGCGCTGTTGGCCATAGATGCTTCATTCGCCACATCAGCTTCCTTGTCTATTACAAGCACCTTACACTGCCTCTTCGACAGCTTATGGGCTATAAAGCTTCCAGTTATTCCCGCTCCTATGATTACTATGTCGTACATATCCGTTCCATCCCTTTAAGAATCAGAATCATTCGGTGTATAAGTATCTTTTCTATCTTTCCATAAGCTCCTGGAGAGTAACAAATTCCACCGGAAGATCCTTGCCTGCATTGCGGTACTTGGCGATTATTCCCTCAAGCCTGTGGTTGATCTGTCCCGTAGAGATGCGATATCTTGAGAGACAATCCTCGAAGATCGCATTCTTGCTCACCTTCTCACGATAATCCTTGCCTAACGGACAGAAGTTGAAGATTATGCCTCTCGCCACTTTATTAAGTCTGCTTGAACCTGCCGCCTCATACAGCATATATATTGAGTAGTCATACAGGAACATCTCCTTGAAGCTGTTCTTGCACTTCTTAAGAGTCTCCTTGATCTTCTCCTTGGCATCATATGAGAGATCCCTGTTCTTACTGAAGAACTGAGCGTAATCACAATATTCGCTGGTAAGGGAGTGCGAGGATACGTCGTTCCATCTTGCTCCCTGTTCCCTCTTGCACATCTCCCATCTGAATTCGCCTGTCATACGTATGAAGGCCTTCTCGATATTCTCCACATAGAGGGAGGATATGACGAATCTGGCAGGTGTCTTACGGTTCATTCCTTCTATCTCCTGCCACATGACACCGCGGCTTCCGGCATTGGGCATAAGTATTACATCAGGTCTTATGTCCGTCATAACGGTATCCTTGACGCCTATCTTAATATCCTCGAATATGAATTCATGATAGAAAGCCGAGTAGTCTATAGAACATACCTTATCAAGTGTATCTATGATCTTCGACGGAGTCGTAAGAATGGCATCGGGAGTCCTTATTATATTGTCATCGAGAAGTATCGGACAATATCCGAAGATACGCCCGAAGGTTATCTTGTTCACGGTAGGGAACATGTTCTTAAGCTCAAAATTAAGCTTTTCATCCCTGTCTTCAGACATTCTGGCTTCCACATCCCTGCCGATCCTGCCTTCCTTGATGAGTGAGCGCAGATATTGTGCGTAGTCTTGGTCGAACTCATTGCGGCTGGGCTGCTTCTGCCCGTTATATATTGCCTCGAACCATTCTATGGCGGTGTATATACCATGTTCCTTGTGACCGTGGAAGGTCTCGGATATACGGTAGAGGGATATGGCATTGTCCATGCCGCAGAGAGTGGCATCCACGAAGCCGAAGTTTAAGAACATCTTGACTACAACAGGGACATCATCGGCATTAATGGCCGAATGCACCGCGTCACCGTATATCTCATAGAAAAGCTTGGTGATCTGTCGTCTTAAGGTATCAACCTCTTTATCTGTAGAGGAATGGTCGGGCACCTTCTTAAACTGCTCTATGGCCTTCTTGAATTCGGTAGCGGTGCTCTGCGCGCTGCCTGCATAATCAAGGATCACGGTGAGCGCATCGGCAAGGTCAGCCATGATTGAGGCTTCGTCGGCAGAGGTTGTAATCTTGGCGGTAGTCTTGGCAGCCGCCTTGGAATCGAATTCACTTATCCTTGATTCTATCATGGTCTTATCGACCACCTGAAGACTGTATACCTTATCCGCTATCTCCTTGATTATGGGAGTGATGGCAGAGGTATCGTCACCATTGCCTGCGGCTCTTAGGTACAGGTCGCAGTACAGATCATAGTAGTCCAGATAATCCTCATTAAGCAGATATGATGAGAAGGTCTCGGTAGCAGCCTTCAATTCGCTTTCGAGATTGAGTATGTAGGATATGTCATGGCTGCCTCTCTCAAGATATCCGTATACCAGTCCGGTGCTTAAGGAAGGAGAGGATTCGTTGACTATCTTCCTTATGCCGGCATAGAATTCGCCCATCCAGAAGGGCATCTCATTTTCAAGCGCAAAGTCCTTAAGCTCATCCACGAAGGGAAGAGACTTAGGGGTTAAATGGAAGCCTGCCGCCAGTTCGTGGTAGGTATCCTGCAGCCCGTTAAGGTAGGTATGCAGCTCCATGCACTTCTTGTAATCCTCGTTATAGGAGGCGATAATGTTACATATATTGCGGTTAAGCGATGAAACTAAGAGCTTGCGCAGATCCTCCTGCTTGTTCATCATCGCAATGAGTCCCTTGGTATTGGCGAAGGGATATGGGATGAGAGATACGTCCGTAGCCGCTATATAGGTACAGATATGCTCCTTGGAGGTAAGGTTTAATATGCCGACAACATCACCCTTTTTCAAGGGGTAGCTAAGTGTACCTATACGCGCGTCGACACTGCCGTCTGCAATGATATAGAAGGAATTGCAGGGATCTCCGACTCTGAATATTATCCTGTCCTGTTCAAAAGTCTGCATAATGTATTCTCCCGACATAAGTAAATGATATAACACTATTGCCTAAAACTTACTTATCTATAATAACACATACTGTACAAAATGGGAAAATATGGTAAAATAAAATTCGTATGCGGAGGTTAAACCTATGTTGACAGACGGTATGACACCTGATCAGGTGATGAATAAGTATAAGGATGATGTGAACAGGCTTGCAGCTTATCTTAACTGGCTTGAACAAAAAAGCGGTTCGGCTGTTACGAGTATGTACGGAGATGACGGTATCAGCGAGAATTCGGTTGCGGTTCCGGTGTATGACAGTACGCTTATGAATTTTATTAAGACTGCCGACGGAACGTCTTTCATGGACAGGAATTACCGTTATGCGTATACAAGGAACCGTATCAAGACCACGGAGGATGAGATCAGATTCATAGATAATGCGACTATCCTTCAGATGGATGTACTTGGAGGTATCCTTTCCAATTATGTTCTCGGCGGACGTACCAAGGCAAGGCTATGGGCCGATGGGATGAATAAGGGTGTTTTCCTGCATTTGGTTAAGAAGATGAAGGAGCTTACGGACTTCTGGGCCAATGCGGAGCGTAAATAGTATTAGGAGGAGAAAAGAGTGAGCGAGAGAGCTGATGTAAAGAGACAATTGATCTTGGATAAGGCAACGGAGGTTTTTGCCTCTAAGGGTTATCGCAGTGTCACTATGAAGGATATCGTGGAGGCAAGCGGTATAAGCCGCGGAGGTCTGTATATATACTATGATTCCACAGAGGAGATATTCTTAGATGTGCTTAAGAGCATAGATGCGTGGGAGGATGAAGCCAATAAGAATATGGTGGCGAAGCTTAAGGAGGCCGGAAGCGCCGAGCTTCTGCTGTGGTTTTTGAAGGAGCAGAAGAAGGAGATACTTAAGGGTAAGAATAACTTAAGCATAGCCATGTATGAATATGCCTTTGCGTGCAGACAGGACGGTAAGAGCTCCGGAGCCAAGCATAAATTCGAGACAGCTTCTCTTGTACTTGAGAAGATCCTTGCAAGAGGCAACGAGAACGGTGAATTCGACTGCGAGGACCCCAAGTCCGTTGCAAGCAATATGATGTACGCTATCGAGGGTATGAAGGTCATGGCCGGAACTGTCGGGATCAGCGAGAAAAAGGTAGATAAGGAACTGGTATACATGATGAGACAGTTCATGGAAGTGGAGGATTAATACCTGTGAGTAGTGTCAAACGTATCTATGTTGAGAAGAAGGCTCCGTATGCGGTCAAGGCCGGAGAACTTAAGGACGAGATAGAGAGTTTCCTTGGAATAACAGATATAGAATCGGTCAGAGTCCTGATAAGATATGATGTTGAAGGACTTAAGGACGACACCTTTAAGAGAGCCTGCGGCTATGTGTTCTCAGAGCCGCCGGTAGATGTATTATATGAGAATGAAGTCCCCGTGGACGCATCGGAGCATGTATTCTCCGTTGAATTCCTGCCGGGGCAGTACGATCAGCGTGCGGATTCGGCTACACAGTGTGTCCGCTTCTTGGATGAGGATTCCGATCCCATCATCAAAACCGCGGTAACATATATCATAAAGGGCAATGTAAGCTTAGAAGAGCTTGAGAAGATCAAGGCATATGTTATCAATCCGGTGGATTCAAGAATAGCATCAGATATGATTCCGGATACCTTGTACACGGAATATGATGAGCCTGAGGATGTGAAGATACTTACGGGCTTTTCCGCTATGGATGAGGGTGCGCTTAAGAGTCTGTATGAGAGCCTGTCTTTGGCCATGACCTTTAAGGATTTTCTCCATATACAGAACTACTTTTCAGGTGAAGAGCACAGAGACCCTTCCATGACGGAGATAAAAGTGCTTGATACCTACTGGTCGGATCATTGC
>DGII01000115.1 GCA_002393095.1 Lachnospiraceae bacterium UBA3826
ACCTTCACGGAAGAGGAAAAGGCGCTTATCGCCAAGACGCACAATATCAATGCAGATAGTGCCGAATACGGCACTGACGGCGGAGGCGATACGGATGATAATATCTATCTGCTAAGCGTGGATGAGGCCAATGCTCTGGATGACCGTGTGCGAAAATGCGGCAGTTGGTACGAGCTTAATTACCAGTGGTGGTGGCTCAGGTCACCGGGTGCGAACACAGACTATGTAGCATATGTCGGTAAAGGCAAGGATGGAGTGATTGATCCCCTCGGAGATATTGCGGGTAATGATTACGGTGCCGTCCGTCCGGCTCTGAATCTGCGCATCGCGGATCATACTGTCCCGACGACGATGAATAAAACTTCGGCGGAGGTGGAGGCTGAGCTTCAGGCAATATCCGATGCGAAGATCAATGATGTGGTGACCTTCGGCAGATATACATGGTATGTCACGGACAAAACGGATGGCGTCTGCACACTGCTCTGTCAGGGTCCGGTTGCGTATATGCCGTATAATGACACCAAAGCGGATATCACATGGGAAAACTGCTCTCTTCGCAGATGGCTCAATGAGGATTTCTATAACAGCAAATTCTCTGACGGTGAGAAAGCAGCGATAGTGACCACGCATAACACCTTCGTAAAAGAGGATAGACTTTATGAATCAAACTGCGGAAATGACACAGATGACAAGGTATATCTGTGTTCATATACCGAAGCATTGGCTGTCAGCGACGAAATAAGGGATTGTGGTATCGACTGGTGGGTGAGAAACCCCGGAAAGTATCAGTATTATACGATATATATCGGGTTAAGATCGCCGGATACGATTGGTAACTCTGTTGATAACTCCATGGCTGTCTGCCCTGCAATAAGAGTCAGATACTCAGGTCAGAATGGATGATGATAAGGATGCAGAGCGCCGGAATTTATGATATACTGATAAAATGAGCGAGAAAAATAAGAAAGTCAACAATAGTAAGAAAATATACGGAAGCAAGTACTTTAAGTGGGGACTTACGTCTTTTATTGTTATACTCTTAAGCTCCCTGACAGCATATCTTTTGTTCCATTTTAAGGATTTCAAGGGTGGTCTTGGTAAGATCATTCATGTATTGCTTCCCATAATAGACGGACTGGTGATCGCATATATACTGAATCCTCTTGTACGGTTCTTCGAGAGAGACTGTATGGAGAAGTGGTACGCAAGGCGCAAGATGGTCGTAAGGAATAAGGAACGCAAGCGCTTCAGGGGGATTGCCATTACGGTTACCTTCGTGATAGTTGCGCTGCTTGTATACTCCTTCTTCGGGTCTGTCCTGCCACAGCTTATCTCGTCTGCAGAGACACTTATCAATAATTTCCCGACGTATTATGACAATGTTATCAACTATATCAATTCGATACCGGACAGATATGAGATCTTCGCCAATGAGGATGTGCTGTACTATTTTGATGCGTATTCCGCAGAGCTTGAGGATTTCCTGACAGGAAGCATATTGCCTAACGTCAAGGATATGATCAGATCCTTATCAAACGGGGTTATGAGCGCTGTGGGAGCACTGCTTGATCTGATAATCGGAATAATTATTGCCATTTATCTGCTGGCTGGTAAGGAGAAGTATATAGGCCTTATTAAAAAGGTGATATACTCGATTTTCGACAGGGAGAAGGCCAATGATATAATGACCGATCTCAGATTCATAGACAAGACCTTCGGCGGATTCCTTATCGGTAAGATAATTGATTCCATAATCATAGGTATCATATGCTTTATTGGCTTAAGTATCCTTAAGGTGCCCTTTGCGGTATTAGTCAGTGTGATAGTGGGAGTGACCAATATCATACCGTTCTTCGGCCCGTATCTCGGAGCCATACCAAGCGCCTTCATCATATTGTTGGTGGACCCGAAGAAGTGTATCGTATTCCTTATATTCATACTTATCCTGCAACAAGTGGACGGCAATATAATCGGTCCTGCCATTTTAGGCAATTCGATAGGTGTATCAAGCTTCTGGATAGTCGTATCGATCACTGTGTTCGGCGGCTTCTTCGGAATTGTGGGAATGCTTGTGGGTGTCCCCTGCTTTGCCTGCGCATATGCATTCATAAGGAGGCGTGTCAATAACAGGCTTAAGAGGAAGGGAATGTCTATCGCTACCTTTGATTATGCCAAAACCTCCTATGTGGATGAAGAGAATAAGCTTGTATTTATCGGGGAGAATCCATTATCAGCGTCGGATAATCTCAATAACAGATATGTGGAATTAAATCCCTCGGCAAGACTTAAGAATGAAGGATTTAAGAAGGGGATCACGGTAAGGGCTAAGGAGATATGCATATCGGCCGCGGATGCGCTTAAGAAGCTGTGGATAAGGATAAAGGGACTTTTTAATAAGAAAGAGTGATCATATCGAGCCGTCAAAGATATCGTTGGTGTTATCGGCTATGACCTGCTCATATGCACGCAGGGCCGCTTCTTCAACGGCATCATCATACCCGACAAGAGCGGCGAAGGGGGCAAATTGCGCAGCTCTGTCCGAATCGGACATTGGCGGATGCTTATGCGATACATGGTGGGGAAGGTCTATTATGTCGTTGTATCTTTTTAACTTGGATGAAGTGTCATTCATGCTTTGTGGCCTCCGATCTGGTTGTTGCGTTCTATCATAGTGGCACCTTCCTGAAGGTCGGTGCCTTTAATAACGGCATTTTTGCCAAAGCGCTTCTTAAGCTCAAGGGTAGCCTTCTGAAGTGCTTTTTCTTTTCTGATCTTATCCTCGTCATATTCGTAAGGCGAAGAAGAAGCTTCGGGATCATCAAAAAGACTAAGCTGTTCATATGTCTCTGCGGATGCTGCCTCCTGTTCGGATATGGTATGCTCGGCGCTTATGGTGATCCGCCTTACGGTCAGGAGAGGGTCGGTGATCCTGTCATACAGAGAGACTGCGGCCTGTGTGATCAGTCTCGTGGATGCGGTAGGCATGGGGAGAGAAGCAGTACCGTGTCCGGACTTCGGGGTCATCCTGCCGTACCAGTCCTTTGTGAGCTCGCCTCTGAATTCCTTCTTGATCTGAGGATCGTTCAGTGCATCCTTGTCATAACCTACGGTCAGTACAAGCTTATCGGTTACAAGCCCTTTATCTACCAGATCAAGCGAAAGAACATCCGCCATCTCCCTGACAATAATGCGGGCCTCGTCATTGGAGTATGGACGCATAAGCACCTGACCGGAGCTTAATGAGGAAGCCTTGGGCTTATAAGCCTTGATATGTGGGATGGTACAGGATTCGTAGCCCCATGCGTGGTCAATAAGCAGTTGTGCATTAACACCGAAGAGTCTGTAGAGAAGCTCTTCATCCTCGTGTGAACAAAGCGCCACATCACCCATGGTATACATTCCGTGAGCATGAAGCTTCCGTGCCGTTCCGCTGCCCACGCGCCAGAAATCAGTAATAGGAGTGTGAGTCCACATCCTGTGCCTGTAGTTATATTCGTCAAGAACGGCTATGCGCACACCGTACTCATCGGCAGGTATGTGCTTGGCATATACATCCATTGCGATCTTGGCCAGATACAGATTGCTGCCTATGCCCGCAGTGGCGGTCACTCCGATTGTCTCATATATCTCCAATATGATCTTGCGGATAAGCGCATCCGGACTCATCCGGTATATGCTCATATATCTTGTGATATCGATGAAGACCTCATCACAGGAATATACATGGATATCCTCATGAGAAAAATACTTAAGATATATCCGGTAAATATCCGTACTGCATTGCATATATCTGCTCATTCTGGGGACAGCGGTTATGAAATCAAGCTTAAGAGAGGGATCTTCGTTAAGGCTGTTGGCATCATGGGAGCTGCCTGTGAATGTATGTTCGGGCGCGAGCTCAAGCCGCCTTGCATTGATGTGCTCGACGGTCTGCATCACTTCAAAAAGACGGGCTCTGCCGGGAATCCCGTAGGCCTTAAGTGACGGAGTGACGGCCAGACATATAGTCTTCTCGGTACGTGATGAATCAGCCACGACAAGATTGGTGCTAAGAGGGTCCAGACCACGGTCTATGCATTCTACGGATGCATAGAAGGACTTAAGGTCTATAGCGGCGTATATGTATTCGAAATTGCTATAATCGATTGCTCCGGTACTCATAGGCGATAATAATGTTCATAATAATGAATAATTAAGAATATAACGGAATAAAAGCTTTATAATAATCCTAAGTCTATTATACCAAACACAGGTTCGCTTTTCAATATGCTGTATATGGATGATATGGCAGAACAGAGACAAGATAGGATATTCCTTTATCAAATAATGCTTGACGACTGATTAAGCTTATGCTAGTATAACTGAGTGTGCCGCTTAACGAGGCTATAAGTATGCACTTTTTTATATGGTAAAGGGTGCATCGCCACAGTTAGCGAGATTGATAAGAAGGAGGTTGACCTCATGTACGCAATAATTGCAACAGGCGGTAAGCAGTACAAGGTAGAGGAAGGCGATGTCATCCGTGTCGAGAAGCTCGATGCAGAGGCAGGCAATACAGTTACCTTTGACAAGGTTGTCGCTGTTAAGGATGCCGATCTTAAGGTTGGCGCAGATGTTGCCGGTGCCAAGGTTACGGCTACTGTAATGGATCAGGGCAAGGGCAGGAAAGTCATCGTATACAAGTATAAGAGAAAGTCAGGCTATCATAAGAAGAACGGCCACAGACAGCTCTATACCGAAGTTAAGATCGACAAGATCACAGTATAATCATGACTGAGATTACGATAGTTAGGCATGATGGAGAGTATAGAGGCTTCGAATGTCACGGACATTCGGGATATGCGGATGCAGGCGAGGATATCGTGTGTGCCGCGATTTCGGTACTTACCATCAATACGATCAACAGCATAGACCATTTTCTTGATGATGAGATATCTGTTACCACAGATGAGAAAAAGGGTGATATGCAGTGTTACTTCTTAGGCGGGATATCTGAGGAAGCGAAGCTTCTGATGGACAGTCTCGTACTTGGACTTAGCAGTATCGAGAGCAGATACGGTTCGCGGTACATTAAGGTAGAAACAGAGGAGGTGTAGGACAATGCTTAATATGAACCTTCAATTCTTCGCTCATAAGAAGGGTGTCGGCTCTACTAAGAACGGTAGAGATTCCGAAGCCAAGAGACTTGGAGCCAAGAGAGCAGACGGTCAGTTCGTTAAGGCCGGCAATATATTATACAGACAGCGCGGAACTAAGATACATCCCGGCATGAATGTCGGTCGCGGCGGTGATGATACATTATATGCACTTGTTGATGGTGTTCTTAGATTCGAGAGACTCGGAAGAGATAAGAAGCAGGCTTCTGTATATCCGGTTGAGGAATAGTAAGTAAGACTTGAAGGCTCTGGACATTGGTTCAGAGCCTTCTTTTTATAGACCTGTATCGACCTTCATATCAACGATACGGTTACGGAATGAGGATGAAATGTTTGCAGACAGAGCGACTATCTATGTAAGAAGCGGTAAGGGCGGAGACGGACACGTATCCTTCAGACGCGAGAAATATGTGCCTAACGGCGGACCGGACGGCGGAGACGGCGGCAACGGCGGAAGTGTGATACTGCGTGTGGATAACGGAGTGAATACTTTGGCGGATTATCGTCATGTACGCAAGTACAAGGCAGGAGACGGAGAAGAGGGCAAGAAGAAGAACTGCCGCGGTAAAAACGGTGAGGACATAGTCCTTAAGCTGCCTATGGGAACGGTAGTCAAGGAGGCCGAGAGCGATAAGGTCATTGTGGATATGTCGGGAGACACCCTGGAATATGTACTTCTGACCGGAGGCAAGGGAGGCAACGGCAACCAGCATTATGCCACAAGCACCATGCAGGCTCCCAAGTACGCACAGCCGGGGCAGCCGGCCAAGGAACTTACGCTTAAGCTTGAACTTAAGGTCATTGCGGATGTAGGACTTGTGGGATTCCCCAATGTGGGTAAGAGTACATTTTTATCCAAGATATCCAATGCAAGACCTGAGATAGCCAATTATCATTTCACGACGATAAGCCCGCATTTGGGAGTAGTGGACCTTAAGGATGCTCAGGGCTTTGTCGTGGCGGATATACCGGGGCTTATAGAGGGAGCCGCAGACGGAGTCGGACTCGGACATGAGTTCTTAAGGCATATAGAGCGTACCAAGGTATTGATACATATAGTCGATGCCGCAGGAACGGAGGGAAGAGATCCGATAGAGGATATTAAGGCCATCAATAAGGAGCTTGCCTTATATAATTCCGAACTGCCGAAGAGACCTCAGATAATAGCTGCCAATAAGCTTGATATGATATATGAAGGTCAGGGACAGACCAAAGAAGAGGTCATTGCAAGACTTAAGGCAGAATTCGAGCCTGCGGGCTATGAAGTATATCCCATGAGCGCGCTTACGGGAGAGGGCGTTAAGGATATACTGTATAAGGTAAGACAGATGCTTGACGGGATTGATGATAAGCCCGTGGTATTTGAGCCTGAGTATATACCCGATACTGAGTTTAATCTTATTGGAGAGCCGTATACCGTTGAATATGATGAAGAAGAGGATGAGTATGTGGTTGAAGGCCCCCGCATAGAGAAGATGCTTGGCTATACCAATTTAGAGAGTGAGAAGGGTTTCGTATTCTTCCAGAAGTTCTTAAAGGACAATGAGATACTTGATAAGCTTGAAGAATTAGGCTGCAGCGAGGGTGATACCGTAAGGATGTACGGACTAAAGTTTGATTATTACAAATAAGCTGTTATCGTATATAATATATGATGACGGATGATTGCACTATACGGAGGAATACCACTGATGACAAGTAAGCAGAGGGCATATCTTAAAGGACTTGCCATGAATACAGAACCTATTTTTCAGGTGGGTAAGAGCAGTATAACACCGGAATATGTTGAAGCTGTAAGTGAGGCATTCAATACCAAGGAGCTTATTAAGCTTACAGTGCTTAAGAACTGCATGGATGATCCCAAAGAGATCGCAGAGACGCTTGCCGGAAGGACGGGGGCTGAGGTAGTGCAGGTGATAGGTAAGAAGATCGTACTTTATAAGGCTAATAAGGATAAGCCCAAGATACTGTTGCCCAGGTGAGCATTGCAGACTTTAGGGATGTTTTATAGCGGAGGGTTAATATAAGATATGAAGACAGGTAAAAAGGTCGGTATAATAGGCGGAACATTCAATCCCATTCATATGGGGCATCTGATACTTGCGGAGCATGCATGGAGTGAATATGAGCTTGATGAGATTCTTTTTGTTCCCACAGGTATATCCCACTTTAAAGATCCGGCGATCGTGCTTGATAAGAAGAAGAGGATAGCCATGACCGGCGGAGCTATAGAGGATAATCCGCATTTTGCATTATCTACCATAGAGACGGACAGACCGGGTAATTCATATACATATGAGACCTTAGAGGAACTTAAGAGAATGAATCCTGAGACTGATTATTATCTTATAGTCGGTGCAGATGCCCTGTTCCAGATGGAGGAGTGGCTGCATCCGGAGGTGATAATGAAGGATGCAAGGATACTGGTGGCGGTCAGAAAAGGGCAGAGCTATGAGGAGCTTGAGACTAAGGCTAAGGAACTTATGGAGAAGTATTCTTCAGAGATATATATCCTTAGGACTCCATATATAGACATATCCTCCACGGAAATAAGAGAGAGGATAAAGCAGGGTAAGAGTGTAAGATACATGATAGCCGACAGAACTCTTGAGTATATAGAGAAGTTCGGCTTGTATCAGTGAAGAGTAATCAAAGATACGGGAGAAGGATTTGGATAATAAGGAATTATTGCGGGCAATATATAAAAGTCTGGATGAGCACAAGGCCAATAACATTAAGATACTTGACATATCTGCCATATCAATAATGGCTGACAGCTTCGTGATCGCTTCTGCGGGCAACATCAATCATGTGCATGCGCTGTGTGATTATCTTGAAGAGGATATGCGCAGGGCAGGGGTGCATTATGATCATATAGAAGGATACGATACCGCTAACTGGGTACTTATGGATTATGGAGATATCATTGTGCATATTTTCGATGATACCAGCAGAGAATTCTATGATCTGGAGCATATATGGAGAGACGGTAAGGTCGTGGAGCCTGCGGCTGTAATTGAATAGTAAGGTCCGGTAGTCAGATGGATAAAAAGGAAATATACGGGGAATTAAAGGATAAGCTTGATAATAAGAGATATGAGCATACTCTGGGTGTGGCTCATACTGCCGCATGTATTGCCATGAGTCAGGGAATTGATACATGGAAGCCCTTCATGGCAGGACTATTGCATGATTGTGCGAAGTGGATGTCTGATAAAGAATATCTTGCTTACTGCAAAAAACATGACATTAATGTCAGTGACGTAGAGAAGGCCAATCCGCCGCTTCTGCATGCCAAGGTTGGAGCACACATGGCAAAGGAGACATACGGGGTCAACGATGAAGAGATACTTTCTGCCATAAGGTGGCATACGACAGGTCATCCCGGTATGACACTTATGGAAGAGATCATATTCATATCAGATTATATCGAGCCTAACCGAACCCATGATCCGGAGCTTTCTGTGATACGCAGGGAGGCTTTTGACGATATACATAAGGCGACATATCATATATATTCCAACACGATGAAGCATCTTAAAAGCTCTGCCAAGACTCTTGACCCCATGACGGAAGAAGCATACAGATACTATGAGAGATACAGGTAAGACATGTATGGTATGATAGCAGTACAGAGGGTATAAAAATGTATTGAAAGGAGAACGGGTATGAAGAAACTGGGATTTGGGTTAATGCGTCTTCCGCAACTTGAAGACGGAAGCGTGGATGTGGAGCTTACAAAGAGGATGGTCGATGAGTATCTTAAAAGGGGATTTACATACTTTGATACTGCATGGATGTATTGTAACGGTACAAGCGAAAATGTTGTGAAGGAAGCTATCATGGAGAGATATCCAAGGGATGCCTTCACTCTTACCACGAAGCTGCCTGCCTATATGCTTAAGACAGAGGCAGACAGGGATAAGATATTCAATGAACAGAGAAGGAAGACAGGTGCTGAGTTTTTTGATTATTATCTTCTGCATGATGTGAATTCTGGAACTCTTAAGACCTTTGATAAGCTTAACTGCTTTGACTGGATCAGGGAGAAGAAGGAACAGGGTCTCATTAAGACCATGGGGTTCTCATATCATGACGGCCCCGAGCTGCTTGATGAGATACTTACGAAGCATCCCGATATGGAGATAGTACAGCTGCAGATCAATTATCTTGACTGGGAATCATCAAGCGTACAGTCACGCAAGTGCTATGAGGTAGCCAGAAAGCATGGCAAGAGAGTGCTTATCATGGAGCCGGTCAAGGGAGGAACCTTAGCCAATGTGCCTGCTTCGGTAGAAGAGATGTTCAAAGCGCATGATCCATCCATGAGTGTAGCTTCATGGGCTGTAAGATTCGCTGCCGGACTTGACGGAGTCATGATGGTATTAAGCGGTATGAGCAATATGGAGCAGATGCTTGATAACTTAAGCTATATGGAGGATTATAAGCCTCTGACCGAAGATGAGATTAATATGGTACATGTCGCTGCCGATATGATCAACGGCAATATAACGGTTCCGTGTACCGGCTGTGAATATTGTATAGTCAACTGCCCGATGAATATCAATATACCGAAGTGCTTTGCGCTGTATAATGCCGACAAGCGTGAGAGCGCGGGCAGAGATTGGACAGCGCAGGTGGGGTATTATAATACCATGTTAAATACAAGCGGTAATCCTGCGGATTGTGTCAAGTGCGGAGCGTGTGAGGCCATGTGTCCTCAACATCTGCATATAAGGGATTATCTGGAGGATGTGGCGGCACATTTTGCCGGTAGAGACTGATAATTAAATATAGTCATAACAAGCCTGTGGCGTATATCACGGGCTTGTGTTATTATTAAGGGAAGGAAGTTAAGCAAGGCGTCGCGGCGCATAAGCATAAGGGGTACTTATGATACGGCATGGTAGATTAGTGTGAAAAATCGGCATGGTGGATTAATATGGGAATACTTTACGATGCAAGAAAGGTCAAAGTGCTTGGATTCTTGCAGGATATATGTGAATATGCAGGACTGTCCGTGGAATGGTGTGATAAGCTGTGGGGTATGATGCTTGAAAAAAGCGAGTTATATGATGAATTCGTATATTATGTGGAGCACCATACCTTTAGGGATGAACTTAAGGTTAAGGGATATGCTCTGTCAGACATCTATGTGTGGCAGATGGATAAGTATAATCTCATACGGGAGATAGGCAAGAATCCCGTAACCTGTAATAAAGAGACGATGGTCATGAATGCCTTCATGGTCTTGGGCGAGATGCTCGACGATCCCGATACATATGTTAAGAGGATCGAGAGCGGCCGCGGCAATGATATCATTCCGTGAGGATATATGAATAAAAATGTACTGATTTGGTAATTCGGAGGAAATATAAATGAGCGGTGAAATTTTTACAATAATATATCTGTGCATAATGTTCTATGTGATACTAAGGATCGTCAGCTCCGTGAAGAAAAACGGCAAATCAGCTTTGATCACTGACAAAACGTACAGATCTCCGGCCTATAATGCAGTAATGGAAGCCATAAACAGGGATAGCGGTGCGAATGAGGCAAGTGTAAGTAACAGTTCTGTGCGTGTTGATCGTCCGCCGGTGACACCCGAGCCTGCATCCGCAAGCCGCATAAATGATAATAAGGCTTTTGAGGATTCATATAAGCCAAGAACTGACAGGACATCAGGTAATATGAATAAAGAAGCGCCTGTAAGCAGACTGATGGATGACAGAGAGCATGACTGGCTTGCAAGACAACTTGCCGAAGAGCGTATTGCCAAGAAGCGTATGAGTGATATGTTCGAATTAAGGAAGGAGCATGCCGCTAATTGTGATGCACATAATCTTAAGGCAGAGCATATGAATAACTGTGATGCGGAAGGAACGGTGGATGCTGCAAGCGGAAGGCAATCTCTGCATAGTACTATTGACCTATAAATTTGTTTTTGATATATTATAAATATGAGCAGCAACATGATTAATTACTATGAGAACTATACACCTGTGGGCGACGTGCTGACGTTGGCGGCATGTTTTGTTTTTGTTGTGTTGATCAAATCTGCTTATATCAACAGGACTAAGAATTTCTTATATCTGAGATTGATAATTTTCCTTGTCTTCGGCTCTGCGACATCTGATATGTGCTATCATATCGCAATGAGACATGTGGGTGTGATTCCCAATATATTGATATATATTCCGAGGATATTGTTCCATCTCGGACTCTTTGCGAATCTTTTGCTGTATGTATTCTATATGAAGGAGCCTCTGCATCTGGAGGCTAAGAGCGATAAGCGATATGCACTCATAGCTGTGGTTGGATATATATTTTTTGCTCTTCTTGAAATCCTTGGCACAATAACGAAAAAAGGCTTCTATATAGATGAGAATTACGCGATACATACCGGTATTCCGATATTTCCTTTTGGATATGTATTCTATCTGGGATTGATCATATATATGATATCGGTATACCGTAACAGGGTATTCAAGCAGGTTGTAAGAGCGATAGCTTTAACTATCGGGATTTCCATGCTGATTATCATTTTACAGCAGCGACACGGGCAGTCGTCCTTCACCGTAAGTACATTCGTGCTTCCGATATTCGCTGTATTATACATGCTGCATTCCAATCCGTATGATATAGAAAGCGGAGCGCTCGGAAGAGGGGCATTCGATGATTATATACGAAGCAGTCATGAGAAGAAGCATAAGCTTCTTATTATGAGCCTGTTCATGCCGGAATTTGATGGAGGCAATCGCAACTATCCTTCGAATATACTGAGTACGGTGAGATATTTTACGGTTCATTTCTTCAAAAGAGCGACTCTTTTCCAGATATCCGGCGGTCATCTGATGCTTATAGCGGATATAAAGAAGAATCCTGATTACAATGAGGCGGCTAAGAAGATGGTGGCTGAGTTTAATAAGGTCTATCCCATATATCGCAGGGATTATAAGATAGTCTCGCTCATGTCGGATGATGTATTAAGTGAGAATAAGGGATATATAGAGTTCATTCACTTCATACATTCCATCATGCCGCAGAACAGTGTATATGTAGCGGAAGAGAAGGACCTAAAGAGCTTCTACGATTACAAATACATAATGCAGGAGCTTAAGGATATCAGGGAGAAAAAGGACTTAAACGATCCGAGAGTAGAGGTCTATTGCCAGCCGGTATTCAATATCAAGAGAGGTGTATATGATACGGCGGAGGCTCTGATGAGACTTAATCTGCCGGAGCTTGGCATGGTATTTCCGGACAGATTCATTCCCATAGCTGAGAAGAACGGTGCTATTACGATCTTAACCCAGATAATACTTAATAAGACCTGCCGACAGATAAGCACCATGTTAAGACAGGGCTACAGTGTGCGCAGGATATCGGTTAATTTCTCCATATTCGATGTCAGGGAGCATGATTTCTGCAGCATGGTAGAGAAGATAATCCGGGATAACGGTATCGGATATGAGAAGGTAGCGATAGAGATAACCGAGTCGCAGAACGAAGCGGATTTTGAGGTGATCAAGAAAAGGGTCGAAGAGCTTAAGGACAGTGGAATCAAATTCTATCTGGATGATTTCGGTACAGGATACAGTAATTTCGAGCGTATCATGGAGCTTCCTTTTGATATAATCAAATTCGACAGATCACTTGTGATCGCTTCCGGAACGGATGATAAGATTAAAGAAATGGTATCTCATCTTGCCAAGATGTTCAGTGAGATGGATTATGCCGTACTGTATGAAGGCATAGAAGATGAGGCTGATGAAAGCAGATGTAAGGATATGAGCGCCAAGTATCTGCAGGGATATAAGTATTCCAAGCCCATACCCATCAAGAAGCTTACGGAGTACTTCGAGAAGACGGCGGCAGTATGACATGAGATTACAATGTAATAATACACATATGTATTGAGGGGTGTAACGGATACGTTTTACTGAAGCGTATCCGTTACATATTATTGTATAATAATGTGCTATAATGTATACAATAATCATATTGGGAGAGTAATATAAGTAATGAAGAAAAGACTTAGGATCACATTCAATTCACCTGTTGTGCTGTCATTCGCAGCGGCAAGTCTGATAGTGCTCATACTTAATTATCTGACCGTGGGCTATAGCAATAAGCTGTTATTCATGACATGGCATTCGACGCTTCGTTCGCCGCTTACATATATAAGATTCTTCACCCATGTCCTGGGGCATTCCGGATTTGAGCATTATATCGGGAATATGTCGTATATACTTCTGCTAGGACCTATGCTTGAGGAAAAATACGGCTCTCAGGTGATCGGCGGGATAATCCTTATCACAGGCTTTATAACGGGAATCTTAAACTATATATTTTTCCCCAATACGGCGCTGTGCGGAGCAAGCGGTATAGTGTTCGCATTCATACTGATGACTTCCTTCACAAGCTTCAAGCAGGGCGAAATCCCGCTTTCGTTCATACTCGTAGCTGTGATATTCATCGGAGCACAGGTGGCAGAGGGAATATTCGTAAGGGACAATATCTCGAATACATCACATATCTTAGGCGGTGTGATCGGTGCTGTTATCGGATATAATCTTAATATAAGGACAAGGTAGACAGGAGGACATAATGCAGGGAGTGAAACAATCGGAGCTATCAAGGGAATCACTGGTGATGGCTCTGTCCGAGAAAATGGGCAAGAAGGAGAATGATGAACCGGAGCTTGCCAAGATAGATTCATCTACAGGAACGTACTTTAATGCGACGATCAATGATGTACCGGCGGAGGTGATATCCGAAGCTATCGAGTACTTCAATGCCGATGCGATATCATTAAGGACCAAGGCTGAGGCAAGCATGAATACGGCAAGCATTAATATGCTTAATAAGAAAGCGACATTCTCAAGGCTCGCCGCGCAGGCGCTTGAGATATACAGTAAAGAGCATATGACCGAGCAGTAAGGATGATTCATATGTCTTTAGCGGACAAACATAAAATTGTTGACAGAATTATACGATAGTATTACTATTATTTACAGGTGTAGATTACCTGTTATTTTAGTGCACAAGAATTTCGGGGACATAAGATGCGGGGAGTCGGCAAAGAAGCAATCATTATAGCACAAAAGCATAAAGAACTTGCACAGATAGCATACCGGCTGTTCAGCGAGAAGGGCATCGATAACGTATCCCTTCAGGAGATAGCAGATAACAGTAACTATGGTATAGCCACTATTTACAGATACTTTACCAATAAGCAGACACTTGTAGTGGCAGCGGCAGCCTGTAAATGGGAAGAATACCTCGATGAAAATCAAAAGCGAAGGGATGCATCAGATTTTGATGGAATGACGGCAGCCGATATCTTTGATTTTTACCTTGATTCGTTCATAGACCTGTACAGGAATCACAGGGATCTGCTTCGGTTCAACCAGCATTTTAATGTGTATATCCAAAAGGAGAACACTGATCAGAAGACTCTTGAACCTTACCGGAAGGTGATAGAAGGTCTGAAGGACAGATTCGGCATCATGTATCAAAAGGGCATGAGCGATCATACGATAAAGACCGATGTCCCGGAAGAGGAGATGTTCTCGGTAACGCTCCATCTGATGCTGGCGGCGGTAACTAGATATGCGGTCGGACTTGCATATATGCCGGAAGGCTTTGATGCGATAAGCGAATTAACATTTTTAAAAGAAATGCTTCATGATAGATATTGTACAAGGGAAAGTTAGGGAGGACTTTACATGAGAAGAACAAAGAACATATCAAAAAGAATAGCAACAGCGATACTTGCCGCAGCGCTTACGATGACATCCGCATCAGCGACCGTCCTGTTAAATCCTACGGTGGCGTATGCCGAGACCTTGCCCGATAATAACGATACATCGGGAACTGTTGATGTCTCCGCAGGAGACAGCATGGTAAATAATTATGGGATTATCGATGAAGTCGAAAACGCAGCGCAAGGCGAAGACGGCAGTTCCGGATATGTTTTAAATAATTACGGCACCATCACGACCAATAACGGAGAGGTAAGTAATAATAGGACATATGATTATAGCCGCAAAGGAAAGATTGTAACAAATAATGGTATTGTTGCGGTTAATGATACAGGACTGACGAATAATGGCGAAGATGACGGCAACGGTATCCGAACCAACAATGGAACAGTCAATACAAATTATGGGTATATTGACGATAATCAGGGAGCCGTCCATACAAATAGAGGTTATATCAATAAGAATGCAGGCAATGATCCGACAACAACCATCTATGACAGCTATATATCAAAAGGCGTTCATGAAAATAATGGAACAATAAATGATAATACCGGCTTGGTGGAGATAAATTACAGTAGTGGCACGATCACTAATAACAGCGGCACGGTCACAACCAACAAGGGTACCGTTAATTCTACATCCGGAGACGGTGCCGGTATCATCATAAACAAAGGTACGGCAAATGATGTCAAATCCGGCGGTATTGTCGTATTAAATACAGGCACAGTCGAACTGACCGGCGGCGGTACAGTGACAGATAACTTTGGAAGCGTATCTTCTTCAGGAAGTGATAATGCGGTAGAAAACCAGTACGCAGGTAGTATTACCGGTGTAGTATCTGTTACAAATTATTACGGCGGAAACTTAAACGGCGATGTTTCTGTTATAAACAACTTCTCCGATCAGGATATAACAGCGACCAATCAGTACCGCTCCGTAAGCTTTGTAGCTTCCGAGCACAGCAGTGCTTCCTACGGGAATGATTTTACCGAAAGGACACCGATGAACAGTGATGGTACGACAGGCGTAACAAAATACTATGTAAATGTAACTGAAGGCCAGAATGGAACGGGAACCATTACGATAGTGGCTGATTCTAATTACACTCTGGAAGGCGCTGATGTAGACAACGGACAGCTCGAAGGCTATGCTTTCACGTATTCACTGAAAAAGCAAACCAACGGCTCATATAAGCTGACGATAAATGCATGGAACGGCAACAGCCTCGAATTATCACAGGGAATGTTCAATCTTGTGGTTAAAGCAATAGAGCAGGCAAACGATCCTGTAAATCCTCCGTCACCTTCGCCGTCGCCGAATCCAAGCCCTTCGCCGGAGCCGAGCACGGAACCCGATTCGAATACTGCGCTTTTAACAGGATTTGTTAATCCCTTCGGAACAATCGGTCTTTATAATACAACGGATCAGACTGCAATGAAGGAGGTTGCGGCATATGAAGCTGCAATAATAGCAGAAATAAATGCCTTGCCTGCAAGCGGTGGGGTAGTAAGCGTACCGAATCTTGCACAGACAGGGCTTTCCGCATCGGTTGTTGAAGCACTATTTGCGAAGAATGATGCACCTATCACACTTACATATACCGTGGATGGAATAACATATATGCTTGTCATCCCCGCAGGCTTTAACCTTCTGACATTGCTGAATGCCTACGGCGGAATCGATTTTGCAAAGCTTATTGCGGTATTCGGAGCAAGTATCGTAGTAGGGTAATCGAAAAAGCAGCATTCAGATTATAGATATTATACTCACCAAGAGGTAGATAACTATTCGTTAAACTGTTCTTTTGCGAATAGTTGGATATCTATCCCGATACTACTCTCAAGACGATTTTTTGAAATAATCTTAGAGATTTATCGCTTTGCAAGCTCATCGGTCACTTCGTCCCAGCTTATTCCTCTTTCTGCCATAAGAACCATTATATGGTATAAAAGGTCGCTTATTTCATAGATGACTTCATTGGGATTCGGATTCTTGGCCGCAATGACGATCTCCGTGGATTCCTCGCCGACCTTTTTGAGTATCTTATCAAGTCCCTTATCAAACAGATAATTGGTATATGAGCCTTCCTTGGGGTTGACCTTCCTGTCAAGGATCACATCCATTACCTGATTGAATACAGATAAGGGATTGGCTCTGCGTGCAGTCTCCTTCTCATATATATTGGTATAGAAGCATGTACGGTTGCCTGTATGGCAGGCTGCACCGATCTGTTCGACTTTGGCAAGTAATGTGTCCTTATCACAATCCACATACATTGACTTAAGATACTGGTAATGTCCGCTTTCTTCGCCCTTAAGCCACAGTTTGCCGCGACTTCTGCTGTAATATGTCATATTGCCGGTAGAAAGTGTCTTATTATAGGCCTCTTCATTCATATAAGCGACCATAAGTACCTCGTCCGTCTTATAGTCCTGTACAACTACAGGAACAAGACCGTCAGAGTCGCTTATTTTCTTAAGCTCAGACCAGCTTATCTTATTATCCGAAGCTTCAGCGGCATCCTTGTATAAGCCCTTATCCTTAAGCTTATTCTTGATAAGCATGATATTATCAAGGTCATGACCTATGCAGTCTCCGCTTATTCCGCATAGATTATCGGCTTTACAGAGCTTAACAAGCTTTTTGAGATTCTCCTCCGGCATACCGTTATTATCAACGGCGTCATCATCGGGAACCATGGTGATCAGGGGCAGCTTCGTGCTCTTACATGCATCTTCGGTACTTGTATACGTCATGAATAAGATCTCTGATACATACTCTTCCATCGTATCCTTATTCTCATTAAGCTCTACGAGGTTAGCCACGGATGCAATGAGTTTATCCTTTCCGAAGCGCTTGGATACCTCCTCTGTCAGCTCTATATTGCCGTCCTTGCTGTAATTAAGCGCAGCCTTGCTGCAGCCGGCATATAATATCTTCTTGATATCCTCTGCTCTCTTAACATTGCCGGCTCCGTATACGGGGATACTAACACTGTCACATATGCTCTTAAGCGTATCTATTGCCTCGTCATGTTCGGTGTCGTTGTCTGACAGGTCCATGATCATAAGCGCATCTGCACCCTTGGATTCACATTCTTTGGCCAGTGCTACAGGATCGGTACTTAATACTCTCGTATCGTTGTAGGATCTTATGGCTATTTTATTATACAGATAGATGCATGGTATAAGTCTTTTATTCATTATCAATTCCTTCTCAGTGTTATTGTATAAGATTCTTTTATAAGGTTCCCTTTGTACTCTGAACTCCCTTTATCCTCGAATCTGTTGTGGTGGCTTCATCCAATGCCTTGGCAAAAGCCTTGAACATGGCCTCTGCAATGTGATGCCCGTTCTCTCCCGATAAAACCTTAATATGTATGTTCATCATGGCGCTGTATGATACAGCCTGGAAGAATTCCTTGATAAGCTCTGTATCCAGCTCACCGATCATGGGTGTCTTGAAGGAATAATCAAAGCCCAGATAAGGTCTTCCGCATATATCTATGGCACAGAGCACAAGAGCATCATCCATGGGAAGAATAAAGCTACCAAAGCGTCTGATACCCGACTTATCTCCCAATGCCTGCTTGATAGCCTGTCCAAGTACTATTCCGGTATCCTCTACGGTATGATGACCGTCAACCTCAATATCACCGCCGCACTTGCAGTTCATATCGAATAAGCCGTGCTTGGTGAAGGCTTCGAGCATGTGATTGAAAAAGCCTATCCCTGTATCCACGGACGCATTACCCTCTCCGTCGATATTAAGCTCTAAGGAAATCTGTGTCTCCCTGGTATCTCTTGTTATATTCGCCATTCTTTCCATAGTTGTAACTAACCTCCGTAAATTGTATAGATGTATATTTTATTCGAATCTTACCTTTATTGAATTGGCGTGTGCCGTAAGCTTCTCCTGCTTTGCAAAGTATTCTATCTTATCATGTACCGCCTCAAGCCCTGATTTGGAATAAGCTATTATGCTGGTCTTTTTCATGAACTCATCCACGTTAAGAGGCGAGAAGAATCTGGCCGTACCGTTAGTGGGTAGTATGTGATTCGGGCCTGCGAAGTAGTCTCCAAGCGATTCACTTGAATAAGGTCCTATGAATATCGCACCGGCATTACGAATCCTGGTCATTACCTCGTAGGGCTCCTTAGTCTGTATCTCAAGGTGCTCGGATGCAATATCATTGGCAGCCTCTATAAGATCGTCAAGGCTGTCGCCTACAAGGATATATCCGTAATTATCAAGT
>DGII01000004.1 GCA_002393095.1 Lachnospiraceae bacterium UBA3826
TTGTAGAGCTTGAACTTAACTTCACCCGTTACATATCTCTGAGTGCTCTCTATGAATGCCTGCAGAGCCTCACGAAGAGGTGTGAACCACTTGCCCTCGTATACTACCTGAGCGAACTTATTGCCAAGGTCTGCCTTAAGTGCATAGGTATCTCTGTCTAAGATAAGCTCCTCTAACTGCTGATGTGCCTCATAGAGTATGGTTCCTCCGGGTGTCTCGTATACACCGCGGCTCTTCATGCCTACAACTCTGTTCTCCACTATATCTATGATGCCGATTCCGTGCTTACCGCCAAGGACATTAAGCTCTGAGATTATCTCCGACACCTTCATCTTCTTGCCGTTTAATGATACCGGTATACCCTTTTCGAATGTCATAGTCACATACTCAGGTGTATCGGGTGCTTTCTCAGGCGTGGTGCTGAGTACCAGCAGATGCTCATAATTAGGCTCGTTGGCAGGATCTTCAAGCTCAAGTCCCTCATGACTTATATGCCAGAGATTCCTGTCACGGCTGTAGCTTGAATCTGCCGAGAAAGGAAGGTGTATGCCGTGCTGCTTGCAGTATTCGATCTCTTCCTCGCGGGAATTTAAGTTCCACTTGGGATCTCTCCATGCGGCTATGATCTTAAGATCGGGAGCAAGTGCCTTGATACCGAGCTCGAATCTGATCTGGTCGTTACCCTTACCCGTAGCTCCGTGGCAGATGGCTGTTGCGCCCTCCTTACGTGCCACTTCAACTAATCTCTTGGCGATGACGGGACGAGCCATGGAGGTTCCGAGAAGGTACTTGTTCTCGTATACTGCATGTGCCTGTACACAGGGAACTATGAAATCATCACAGAATTCATCCGTAAGATCCTCTATATAGAGCTTAGATGCGCCGGATGAGAGTGCTCTCTCATTAAGTCCGTCAAGCTCCTCTGCCTGTCCGCAGTTACCGCAGACGCATATTACCTCATAATCGTAATTCTCCTTAAGCCACGGAATGATGACCGTAGTGTCGAGTCCGCCCGAATAGGCCAGTACAACCTTTTCTTTCATGCTTAATCTCCTTTATCATTACATATACAGTATAGTATTATATGTTGCAATCGTGAGTATACAACAATAATCACACGCTTTCAAGACTTTGTAATTGAAAAATGCAGGCAACTAGGGTATTATAAGTATTTAGAGTGCAGAAGCCGGGGAGAACTAATCATATGAGCGTTACAGTACGTGCAATGACAATAGAAGACTATGATGAGGTGAAGGATCTGTGGCATAAGATCAAGGGCTTTGCCATAAGGAGCATAGATGATTCCAGAGAGAGTATAGGCAGGTTCATTGACAGGAACCCCCAAAGCTCCGTAGTGGCACTGTCGGATGATAAGATAGTGGGTGCCATACTGTGCGGTCATGACGGCAGAAGAGGATGCCTGTACCATGTGTGTGTGGACCCGGAATACAGAAGACGCGGTATAGGTAAGTCCATGGTCGTTCATTGCATGCAGTCGCTTCAGGCAGAGGGTATTAATAAGGTGTCGCTCATAGCGTTTACCAAGAATGATATAGGCAATGCCTTCTGGAAAGAGATCGGATGGACCAGACGCGAGGATCTTAACTATTATGATTTTACATTGAATACAGAGAATATAGTGAATTTTATCGAATAGGTTGACATAATTACAGGAGAAGGACAATGGATGTAATAACCGGAGGAGTAACGGCTGCGCCCGGATTTAAGGCAGCTTCATATGCGGCAGGGATCAAATATCAGGGAAGAGACGATATGGCGATGATCTTCTCGAAGGAGCCCTGTGTATGTGCAGGAACCTTTACCACCAACGTAGTGAAGGCGGCCTGTGTACTGTGGGATAAGGATATAGTTAGTTCGGGTTCGCCCATGCACGCAGTTGTCATCAATTCGGGAATTGCCAATGCCTGTACGGGCAATGAGGGCTTTGAGGCATGTATAGAGACTGCCGAGGCGGTGGAAGAGGCTCTCGGAGTACCATATTCAACGGTAGCTGTAGCTTCAACCGGTGTCATAGGTATGCAGCTTCCGGTAGATAAGCTTGTGAACGGTGTAGGTGCCATGAGTACCGCATTGGCTGATACCATAGAGGCCGGAGAGTCCGCTTCGAAGGCTATAATGACTACGGATACTGTCAATAAGCAGATCGCAGTGACTTTCACCATAGGCGGCAGGAAGGTGACGTTAGGCGGCATGAGTAAGGGATCTGGCATGATACATCCCAATATGTGCACGATGCTTGGTTTCCTGACAACTGACCTTGATATTGACAAGAAGCTGTTGCAAAAGGCATTAAGTGAGGTTGTGACCGATACATTCAACATGATCACTGTAGACGGTGATACATCGACTAACGATACACTGCTTATTATGGCCAATGGTCTGGCCGGCAATCCTGTGATAGATAAGGAAAATGATGATTATATAACCTTCAAAGAGGCTCTTTACTACGTATGTGAGAATTTAAGCCGAAGGATGGCTGCAGACGGAGAGGGCGCAAGCAAGCTCTTTACGGCCAAGGTGGTTAATGCAAGGAATAAGGAGGATGCAAGAGTTCTGGCCCGTTCCGTGGTATCTTCCAATCTCTCCAAGGCTGCCATATACGGTTGTGATGCCAATTTCGGAAGATTCCTGTGTGCCATGGGCTATTCTGGAGTGGACTTTGATCAGGAGAAGGTGGAACTGTATTTTGAGAGCACTAAGGGAAAGCTTAAGGTGTTCGATAAGGGAAGACTGCCTGCTTTTGATGAAGATATGGCCACAGAGATCATGAAGGATTCGGAAGTGATCGTACTTATAGACATGAATGACGGTAAGGCTAAAGCCACGGCATGGGGCTGCGACCTGACGGAAAAATATGTGGAGATCAACGCAGACTACAGATCATAGAGAGGTATTGTAATAATGGAACAGACAGGAATGGATGAATTGCTTAAGAAGGCAGAGGTGCTCATAGAGGCACTTCCTTATATACAGCAGTTTAACAGGAAGATTATAGTGGTCAAATACGGCGGTTCTGCCATGAGCAACGAAGAGCTGCAGAAGAATGTCATCAAGGATGTGACACTGCTTAAGCTTGTGGGCTTCAAGCCTATCATAGTTCACGGCGGCGGCAAGGCCATAAGCAGGTGGGTGGAGAAGACCGGCAAGGAGGCTAAGTTCGTCAACGGACTTCGTGTCACGGATGAGGAGACCATGGAGATAGCAGAGATGGTACTCGGAAGGGTAGGTAAGAATCTGGTGCGCATGGTGGAAGAGCTTGGCGTAAGAGCTGTCAGCATATCCGGCAAGGACGGAGGACTGCTTAAGTGCGACAAGAAGCTGTCAGATGGTCAGGATATAGGCTTTGTGGGTGATGTCAGGGAGGTTGATCCCAAGGTGATATACGACCTTTTGGAGAATGACTTTTTGCCTATCGTAGCTCCCATAGGCTTAGATGATGATTACAATACCTACAATATCAATGCGGATGACGCTGCGTGCGCCATAGCCAAAGCGGTAGGAGCCAATAAGCTGGTATTCCTCACCGATACTGAGGGACTTTACAGAGACTTTAACGATAAGTCTTCATTCATATCAAGGATAAGTGTGTCTGAGGCAGATAAGCTTATATCCGATGGGCTCATAGGCGGAGGAATGCTGCCTAAGCTTACGAACTGTACATCCGCTGTGAAAAACGGTGTCAACAACGTACATATACTTGACGGTCGTATACCGCACAGTATGCTGCTTGAGATATTCACAAGCAAGGGTATCGGCACCATGATCATACCGGACTGAGAGGATGAGAGTGATATATGAATAAGATAATAGAACTTGCGGAAGAGAATATACTGCATACTTATAACAGATTTCAGATAGTGTTGGATCACGGTAAGGGTACAAGGCTCTATGATACCGAGGGCAGAGAGTATCTGGACTTCTATTCCGGTATAGGCGTATATGCGCTCGGACACGGAGATAAAGAGCTTAATGATGCCATTAAGTCACAGGTGGATAAGCTCATTCACTGTTCCAATCTCTTCTATAATGAGCCGGCGGCAAGAACGGCTAAGAGGCTTAACGACCTTACGGGCATGGATAAGGTGTTCTTCACCAATTCAGGTGCGGAGGCCGTAGAGGGAGCGCTTAAGGCTGCGCTTAAGTACGCATATCTTAAGGATGGTCATAACGATCATGAGATAATTGCATTAGATCACTCATTTCACGGACGAACCATCGGTGCGCTGGCAGTGACGGGCAAGGCGGCCTACAGAGAAGGTTATAAGCCCTTTGTGGCTGATGTTAGGTTCGGACAGATGAATGATCTAAAGTCAGTGACTGATCTGGTCAATGATAAGACCTGTGCAATAATCATGGAGACCGTTCAGGGCGAGGGTGGAATATATCCCTCTGACAAGGATTTCATCGAGGGTATATATAAGCTGTGCAAGGACAGGGACATACTGCTCATACTTGACGAGATACAGTGCGGTCTGTACAGAACAGGCTCGGTATATGCTTGGCAGCAGTATGATGTGAAGCCCGATATTATGACTACAGCCAAGGCTCTGGGTAATGGTGTACCCATAGGTGCATTCCTTCTTGACAAAAAGGTTGCGGATGCTTCTCTTAAGGCAGGGGACCACGGTACCACATACGGCGGCAATCCTCTGGCTACGGCTACGGCTGATAAGGTGCTTGAGCTTCTCGAAAGCAGGCACGTATTAGATAACGTGCGTGATCTTACTCCGTATCTGGAGGAGAAGCTTGATGCGCTGGTTGCAAAATATGACTGTATCGAAGGCAGAAGAGGAAGAGGCTTCATGCAGGGGCTTGTGCTTAAGGGTGTTACGCCCGGTGAGATAGTCAATAAGGGTATCGAAAAGGGTATCCTCATGTTGACTGCAGGAGTCAATGTGCTCAGGCTTCTTCCGCCGCTTGTCATTACCAAAGAGGATATAGATAAGATGTATAAGATACTTGATGAGGTATTCGCTTCATGAAGGAATACAAAGGGATAATATCCACTGTGCTCTGCGTGATCATGGTGGTGTGTGTAATAAAGGCAGGTTCAGGACCGGAGCCGGAGGCGGTGGTTGATACACATGAATACAATGATTCCATTGTCTTATGGTATACCGATGAGTCCATGACGGATTATCTGAATGCTATGGCCGTGGAATACCATGAGAACGGCGGTATGAGAGTACTTCCGAGACTCCATTCCGGCAATGAATATGTAGAGGCCGTATATGATGCTTCCATAAAGGAGGAGGCTGCTCCCGATATGTTCATTGTAAGTACTGATTCTCTGGAGAAGGCATATCTTTCGGGATGTGCTGTAGCAGTAGATGAGGAGTGGAATATACTTAATCCCGATAATTTTCCGGGTGTTGCCCTCAATGCGGTAACGTATAAGGGACAAAAGGTGGGCTATCCCTTCTATTTTGAGACAAGCGCGCTTTTGTATAACAAGACCTACCTCCATGATATGATACTGGGCAAGCTTAAGGCTGAGAGTGAGAGCGCCGATGGTAATGGAGAGGAGAGTACTGAGCAGACTGCGGCTGAGAGTGAGGATGCATTAACCGGTGCGGAGCTTGAGAAGCAGACGCTTGTGTTGATGGAAGAGGCAATACCGGAGACCTTTGATGAGCTTTTAGCTTTTGCCGATGAATATGATGCGCCTGAGGATGTGGAAGGAATATTCAAGTGGGATGTAAGGGATGTATTCTTTAACTACTTCTTCATAGGCGACTATATAGATGTGGGAGGCAATTGCGGGGATGATTCGGAAAGCATAGATGTATACAATATAGATGCCATAAGAGCCATGACACTTTTCCAGAGGCTTAACAGCTTTTTTGCCTTTGAGTCGAGTGATGTGACGTATGATCAGGTGGTCGATGAGTTCATTCACGGTAAGCTGGTTTTTGCCACGGCTACCTCGGATATAGTGAGCAGACTTGATAAAGCCAAGGAAGAGGGCGAGTTTGATTATGAATACGGTCTTGCCATGATACCGGATCTTAGCGAGGATATGGAGACCAGAAGCCTGTCGGTCACAGAGACAGTGGTCATCAACGGATACAGTGACAAGATATCCGAGGCGGAAGCTTTCGCAAGATTCTTAACGTGCGAGAAAGCGGGCGAGCTGTATGCCAAGACAGGTAAGCTTCCTTCGGCGCTCAGGGCCATTGACAGAAGCAGTGAAGAGGGACAGAAGCTGTCGGCCTTTTTGGATGAGTATTCTTATTCCAAGCCTATGCCGAAGCTTATGACCACATCCAATTACTGGCTGCTGTTGGAGGATGCCTTCGCCAACGTCTGGTCCGGTAAGGATGCCTCGACTACCCTTATGGAGCTTGCCAGGCAGATCAATGTACAGGTTCACGGGGAAAGCGGAGATTTCGAGTATATCGCGCTGCCGGTTGAGAGTGAAGAGGTAGAGTATCTTGATGAAGAAGCTCTTAAGCAGGAGGCTGTGGGTGGCGAGGCTTCGGATAAGGCCGAATAAAATCGTTGCAAGTACATGATTTTTAAAATATAATGATTTCATCGTCATAAAGCGGAACCTCGTTTCTTGGAAAGCGAGGTACGGATGTTTAATCTTTTTCAAAAAAACAGGCCATTTTTCAGAGATTTATTTAATAGTTTTTTTAGCGATGCATTTAAAAGCCTTGTGACTGTCACAGGGCTAATAGTGTTGCAGGGGATATGCGCCATAGGGCTAACAGGCTGCGGAAGGCAGACAGTAATATATGAGGCGGATGCTGTGGCTGAAGCTGAGGCGGATGCGGAGGCTTACGATGTTAAGGAGAGCATGACTGAGCAGGGAGCTTATGAGGTCACTGATGAAGCGGAAGAATCAGAGGATAAGCTTCTTATTGTACATCTGTGCGGCGCGGTCAATAATCCCGGTGTATATGAGCTTGAGATAGACAGTCGCGTGATAGACGGCATCAGGGAAGCGGGAGGCTTCAGGGATGATGCCAGTGAGGATACGCTTAATCTGGCCATGGAGCTTAAGGATGGAAGCAGAATATATGTACCGACTGTAGATGAGGTGAGTGAGGATAATGAAGGCAAAGGATATGCCGACACCTCATCTTATATAACCATAGACAGTGACATGACCGCCCAGACAGGGAAGGATGGCGCCAAGGTCAATATCAATACGGCTGATTCTTCTCTTCTGACTACTCTTCCGGGAATAGGACAGACCAGAGCCGAGAGCATAATATCCTACAGAGAAGCGGCGGGCGGATTTGGAAGTGTGGAAGAGATCAAGAAGGTAAGCGGTATCGGAGATGCAAGCTTTGAGAAGCTTAAGGATAAGATAACCGTGAATTAGGAAATTTGATAAGAGAGGCTATATGAGCAGGATACTTGTTGTAGATGACGAAAAGCTTATAGTTAAGGGACTGAAATTCGCCTTGGAACAGGACGGGATAGAGGTTGACTGCGCTTATGACGGCGAGGAGGCGATTCTGTCTGCCTCAGAGAATGACTATGATATGATCCTTTTAGATGTGATGCTCCCCAAGCTGACAGGCTTCGAGGTATGTAAGAGAATAAGGGAATTCTCCTCTGTTCCTATCATAATGCTCACAGCCAAGGGTGATGATGATGATAAGATCTTAGGGCTTAATTACGGGGCGGATGATTATATGACCAAGCCCTTTAATATCCTTGAGGTCAAGGCCAGGATCAATGCGATATTAAGGCGGGCATCATCCGCATATAAGGGTAACGGCGGCAAGGGTGTCATAACCTGCGGTGATCTTAAGATGTTCACGGACAGCAGACGCGTTCTGATAGGTGACAGAGATATCAGGCTTACCTCCAAGGAATTTGATATTCTTAAGCTTTTGCTCAATAATACCGGCAAGATATACAGCAGAGACGATCTCTTAAGGGAGATATGGGGTAACGGTACGCCTGCTGACGCCAGAACGGTCGATGTGCATGTAAGAAGACTGAGAGAGAAGATAGAGGATAACCCCGCAGAGCCCAAGTATGTGTTCACCAAGTGGGGTTCGGGCTACTATAACAAGAGGTAGGAGTGAGTATCAATACGGGAACGGTCAATATAAGTAACAGAATCCGTAAGGGACTCTTAAGGTTTAAGCTGCTTAGGAGCTTTAGAGTCAGAGTGCTTGTGATGCTCCTTATAATAGGAATAATACCAAGTATTCTGGTAGGTACAGCCATACTCTCAAGCTATGAGGACAGGGCGGTTAGTGTACGTGAGTCCGAGGTATCAAATCAGCTTGGGATCATAGCCAATCATCTGATCGCATATAATTATCTGCAGGACCCGTCCAACGAAGCCGTTAATGCGGAGTTGGAACAGATATCCAATCTGTATGACGGCAGGGTGCTGCTTATAGGTGCCAATTTTAAAGCCATCAAGGATACCAATAACGTAAGCGTCGGTAAGACCATTATATCCGAAGAGGTTATCAAATGCTTCAAGGGCGAGAAGACAGTGGATTACGACAGCGACAATAATTACATAGAGATGACGATTCCCATCAATGAGACAGTATTTGATGAGGAGGAGGGTAAGGAAAAGGATGTTGTTCGTGGAGTTATGTTAACCATAGTCTCAACCGATACCATAGCCATGACCATGCGTATACTGAGTCGTACTGCTGT
Source organism: Lachnospiraceae bacterium UBA3826 (assembly GCA_002393095.1). GTDB lineage: Bacteria > Bacillota > Clostridia > Lachnospirales > Lachnospiraceae > Colinaster. Next base: position 8,662 of record DGII01000004.1, read on the forward strand.
CATAATAGATGCGGGTATGATAACGCTGATCTTTGCCTTTGCAATGCTTTTCTCCGGCATATTGGTCAAGCCCTTCAATAAGGTCACTGCTGCGATCAATGAAGTTAAGGAAGGCTATTCGGATGAAGCATTGTCTGTTCCGGACTATTCGGAGACAGAGCATATAGTGGAGGCATTCAACAGAGTGCTTAAAAGGATGAGGGCTTTGGATGAATCCAGACAGGAATTCGTCTCCAATGTCTCCCATGAGCTTAAGACGCCCATAACATCAATGAAGATACTGGCTGAGTCTCTCATAGGAAGCGAGGATGTTCCGCCAAAGCTATACAGGGAATTCATGGAGGATATAGCCGGAGAGATCGATAGAGAGGATAAGATAATCACTGATCTTCTGGAGCTTGTGAAACTTGATAAGAAGAGTGCCGAGCTTAATATCGCCGAGACCAGCATCAATGACATGATCGGGCTTATCCTTAAAAGGCTTCGTCCGATCGCAGAGAGCAACAGCGTGGAGATGGTCTTTGAAAGCGAGAGAGAGGTTATCGGTAGAGTTGATGATGTTAAGCTTACTTTAGCGCTGACCAATTTCATGGAGAATGCTATTAAGTATAATAAGGAAGGCGGGAACGTATATATAACCCTTGACTGCGATTACCAGTTTTTTACCGTTACGGTTAAGGATACGGGAATAGGTATACCGGAAGAAGCCTATGAGCATATATTCGAAAGATTCTACAGAGTGGACAAGTCACATTCAAGGGAGATCGGAGGAACGGGTCTTGGTCTGGCCATAGCCCGCAATATAATTCTGATGCACAGAGGGACAGTAAGTGTTGACAGTGTACAGGGAGAGGGCTCTGTCTTCACAATCAGGCTTCCTTTATAGGCAGGATATGGCAGTATACGGTTATGCCGTGGGGTATGTCACGGGAAGATAAGGAGCAGTAAAAGGATCTTTATATGGTCGTTGCGGACAGGATGAGGAAGAGATTATTGCATAAAATGATATACAGGGCAGCAGTCTGTGCCATGCTCATCTTCATGAGCGCCTTTTTGGCAATGCTTGCGGGCTGCGGTGAAGCTGTGCCGGATAATACAGATACATACAATATCTATTGTCTTGACAGGGAGGAGAACAGACTGCCGTATTATGAATACAGTACGCAGACTGTGGATATACAGGCTCTTGCGGATGAACTTATCCTGCTTCTTAAGACATCTCCGGGAGATGTGAAGAAGAAAGAGCTTATCAAGGATTTTGATATTGAGGATATAAGCCTTAAGGATAAGACCTTGATCCTAACCGTCAGTGAGAGCTATGCCAATCTTCCGCCGACAAAGGAGGTGCTTATAAGAGCAGGTATAGTGAGAACATTGGGGCAGATAGAGGGCATAGACTATGTGACATTAAGATACAGAGACAGGGATCTGACCGATGCTCTCGGACAGCCTGTCGGAGCCATGACTGTGACCCAGTTCGTGGATAACGCAGAGGATGATTTAAGCACCTATGATGATATGGAGCTTACGCTGTATTTTGCCGATGAGGACGGAACCGGTCTTGTGAAGGTAACAAGAAGAGTGGAGTATAATACCAATATATCCTTGGAAAAGCTTGTGCTTGAACAACTGATAGCGGGAACCGATGCGCAGGGTGCCAAAGCGAGCGTCAATCCGCAGACTGAGATCATAAATGTAACCGTTAAGGATGGCATATGTTATGTCAACTTATCTCCCGCTTTTCTCTCTCTTCCTGAGGGAGTGCATGCGGATGTATCTATATACTCAATTGTCGATTCCATGGCGGAATTAAAGGGAATAAGTAAGGTTATGTTCAGCATTGACGGTAATTCGGATATTGTTATGGGGGATAATATCAGCCTGTCCGGTCAATATGAAAGAAATCTTGATATTGTCAGATAATTAATATATCTGACGGGAAATTGAAGGGGATAAAGGGTGAAGTTTTACTATAATATCACAGGTTATCTTACGCAATTCTGGCGTACAAGACCTATGTGTATCATATGTCTGTTAATACTGGCGGTAGTCAGGATCGTTCTTCTTGTGTCAGATAATGCTTCCGATCGTAATATTTTATGTCAACTTAAAGAGCCTTATGTGATCATTGAAGGAAGGGTATGTGACAGCTTTGTATCCGATGGATATTATGGGCGTATCAGCGTGGTCGATCTTAAGGATACCTATCTTATGGATGCTTCCGGCACAACAGTGGAACATCTGACAGGAAGGAACAGACTGATACGGGTATTCTTCTCATCTGAGATATCCGTGTATATGGGCCAGACTGTGAGGCTTAGGGGGAAGTGTGAGTCTTTTGGGCATGCCACCAATCCCGGAGAGTTCGACCGGCTTAAGTACTATCATAACAGAGGATATCTTCTTATGGTAAAGGATGCGGATATTATCGCCAAAAGCCGTAAGTACTCGCATATCCGGCAGATTATTGCGGATGTCGGAGGCAGGGGAGAGAGGGTGCTTGACAAAGCACTTGGAGCTGATGATTCCGCAGTGCTTAAGGCTATGCTTTTCGGAGATAAGAGCGAATTGCCGGATGAGCTTAACAAGCTATATCAGAGGAACGGAATAGCCCATATTCTTGCCATATCGGGACTCCATATCTCTTTTCTTGCCACACTTTTCTATGAGCTTTTAAAAAGGATGGGAATCCCGCTTCGTATACGTGCCGCGGTAAGTGAGGCTGCAATAGTGTCATATGGGATGATGGTCGGCTTTTCGCCTTCATCCTTCAGAGCCATATGTATGTTCTCTATGTACCTGATAAGCAGGATAATACTGTGCTCATATGATATGCTCACGGCCTTGTGTGCAGCCCTTACCCTGACCGTGCTCTACAGACCGACCCTTATACTTGACAGCGGACTTGGGATGTCCTTCGCTGCGGTTTTTGGCGTTGGCTTTTTCTACGAGAGCTTTAACAGGAATATCATGAGGGTGAAGAGCCTTTTAAGCCCGTTTTTTGTCTCCTTATTCGTATTCCTGTCCACTCTTCCGATAATTCTGTCATCATATTATGATGTGGCTTTTTACTCGGTACTGCTTAATCTTATAGTCATTCCGCTTATGAGCGTACTGCTTGTGTGCGCTCTTGCCCTGATCGCGTTATACGGACTTTCGTCCTGTATCTGTCCGGCTCTTACGGATATACTTACGCTTCTTCCGGCTACAGCCGTACACCTTATACTTAGCCTGTATAAGCAGTTATGTACCATGTTGCTTAATAAGATGTCGTTCGGATGTACCAATATGGGCGCTCCGAGTACACCGCTTATCCTGTTATTCTATCTCATGCTTTTAACTGCGGTACTCTACAGGGGAAGGTATAATAAGGTCATATCCTTTGCTCTGATGATAGCCTCTGTATGCGTTATATCTCTTAAGTGTTATACAGGACTTGATATATATATGCTTGATATAGGTCAGGGAGACTGTATGGTCATAAGGTACGGGAGCAGCATCTTCGCCGACGGAAGCGTATATATTGTGGACTGCGGATCAAGCTCTCATAAGAATGTGGGCGAAAAAAGGCTTATCCCCTTTCTTAAGTACTATGGTATAGACAGGGTGGACGGAGTATTCATTACTCATCCGGATGCGGATCACATTAACGGTATTAAGGAGCTTATAGCCAAAGCGGAGGATGAGAATATATCGTTAGGAGATCTCTATATATATGAGGGCTTTGAGACATCGGATGCGTTAAAGGACATAGCAGACTTAAAAAGCATAAAAGTACATGAGGGAATGAGTATAAGAGACGGAGAATTAAGCTTTGATATATTGTATCCGTATAAGGGCTGCTCTGTAGATAATGCCAATGATGCATCTCTTGTCATGGATATAGGATATGGTGCTTTTCATATGCTGACTACGGGTGATGTAGAGGAAGGAGGGGAGAGATATGTGACGGATATCTATCCCGAACCGGAATATGATTATACGGTTATCAAGGTTCCGCATCATGGTTCGTCATCATCATCCACTAAGGCCCTGTTGGAATGGGCAGATGCGTCGATCGCTGTGATATCCTGCGGAAAGGACAATTCATACGGGCATCCGCATGAAGAGGTTCTTGAAAGATACAGGGCATCCGGTACGGATATATACAGGACTGATATATCGGGAGCGGTGCTTATCCATACTGACGGGTATAAAGTATCCGTAGATACATTCGTGGATGTAAAGGGCTTTGATTATGACTGAACTTGTGATAAAATGTAGAACATGACCTGCAAGGGAGGTCGAAATAGCATGATATCGGATATATGTTACGAACGGTAACAGGTGATATATTAAAGGAGGATTTTATTAATGCAGGAACTTAAGCCAATAAAAGAGGGAAAGGTCAGAGAGATATATGATAACGGTGACAGCCTTATAATGGTGGCTACGGACAGGATAAGCTGTTTTGATGTTATCCTCAATAACAAGGTTACGGATAAGGGTAAGGTATTGACACAGATGAGCCGCTTCTGGTTCGATTTCACCAAGGATATCATACCCAACCATATGATTTCCACGGATGTATCCGATATGCCGGAATTCTTCAGGACACCCGAATTCGACGGTAAGAGTATGCTGTGCAGAAAGCTTCGTATGCTTCCGGTTGAGTGTATAGTAAGAGGCTATATCACCGGCTCCGGATGGGCAAGCTACTGCAAGGACGGTACGGTATGCGGCATTAAGCTACCCGATGGACTTAAGGAATCGGATAAGCTGCCTGAGCCCATATATACTCCTTCTACCAAGGCGGAGATAGGAGATCATGATGAGAATATCTCATATGAGCAGAGCATTGAGTATCTTAAGAAGCGCTTCCCCGACAAGGGAGAGGAGTATGCTGCAAAGCTAAGGGATTATACCATCGCACTGTATAAAAAGTGTGCGGATTATGCGCTTACCAAGGGCATTATAATCGCCGATACCAAGTTCGAGTTCGGACTTGATGAAAGCGGCAACATCGTGCTTGGAGACGAGATGCTCACTCCAGACAGCTCAAGATTCTGGCCGGCGGATGAATACGAGCCCGGTCACGGACAGAAAAGCTTTGACAAGCAGTTTGCCAGAGACTGGCTTAAAGCCAATGAAGGTCATGACTGGACGCTGCCTGAGGATGTTGTTGACAGGACAATAGCTATATATAAGGAGGGCTACAGGCTCTTAACGGGGAAGACTCTTTGAGGATGATTATGTCAGAAGGAAAAGCTTGGGTATTAAGGGGCTTAGTCATAACATTCATCCTTACGGGGTTCATGATATTTACCGCCGGTTGTACAGAGCCGGAGGAGGGAACTAAGGTCATACTGACTACGGGCTTTGCCAAGGATGAGGTGTTCCGGCTTGAGGATAAATCATGCTCTGTCGGTGAAATGATGGTATACCTGACCAATATACAGAATCAGTATGAGAATGTATATGGAAGCCGGATATGGGATTCCAAGGTGGAGGGAGTCACTCTTGAGAATAATGTCAAGGATATGGCACTTTCCAAGATGGCTCAGATCAAGGCAATAGTATTGCTGGCGGAGAAGGAAGGGATATCTCTTGATGAAGAGGAGCTGAAGAAGGTGGAGATGGCGGCGGATGAGTACTACTCATCGCTAAACGGCGCAGAGATCAAGGCAATGGGTATCGACAGGGATGTGATATTCAATCTGTACAAAGAGTATGCTCTTTCTGAAAAGTTATATCAGGATATAATTAAAGACATAAATCCGGAGATAAGTGATGACGAAGCAAGGACGATCACCGTTGAACATATCCTTATCAAGACATATAATCTCGATGAGGCCGGCAACAGACATGAATATACGGATAATGCCAGAAATGAGGCCAGAAGGCTTGCGGAGGATATTCTTGAAAGGATAGGCGAGGGTGAGAGCTTCGAAGATCTTGCGGCTGAGTATAATGAGGACACCTCTCTTACCTATTCATTCGGAAAGGGTGAGATGGATGCGGTTTTTGAGAATGCGGCCTTTAATCTCGGAGAGGGTGAGGTATCGGGGATAGTCGAGACCGAATACGGATTTCATATCATCAAGTGTATAAGCACTTTTAACAGAGAGGTTACTGACGCCAATAAGGTCAAGATAGTCGAGGAGAGAAGGAATAAGGCATTCTCTGAGGTATATAATGACTATGTGTCCACTCTTAATAAGGACATCAATACCGAATTGTGGGAAAGCCTGACCTTTATACATGATGATGAAGTGGACACATGTGATTTCTTCGAAGTGATTGACAGGATATGGAATGATTGAGTATACTTAATTATTGACGGGATTATCCTGATAAGACTTGACAGAGTGAGGGATGAAGCTATGGCTAGTATAATGTTATGTGATGATGCGCTTTTTATGCGATCAGCCATCAGGAAGATGGTAGAGGATGCCAAGCATACTGTTGTGTGCGAGGTGGGAACCGGTCTTGAGGCTGTGGAGAAGTACAGCACGGTTAAGCCCGATATCGTTCTTATGGATATTACGATGCCTGACATGGATGGAATAGAGGCGACCAAGAGGATCATAGCATCCGACCCGAATGCGAAGATAATAATAGTATCTGCGATGGGACAGATGGAGATGGTTATCAAGGCGATAACCGCCGGTGCCAAGGATTTCGTTGTTAAGCCCATAGAGGGTGACAAGCTGCAGTTCTGTATAAGAAAGTATATGTAGGTACTATATAGATACTGTACATGAAGAATATAAATATTTTATTAAATGTTAGCACTCGCACTTGACGAGTGCTAATTTTCGTTA
>DGII01000141.1 GCA_002393095.1 Lachnospiraceae bacterium UBA3826
CTGTCGAACTGCATACCTTCTACGAGATCAAGCTCTGTCTGCATTGTCTTGGACTCTTCTATAGTGATGACACCGTCATTAGATACCTTCTCCATTGCATCTGCGACAAGCTGTCCCACTTCCTCATCACCTGCTGATATTGCGGCAACTCTTGCGATATGCTCTTTTCCGTTGACCTTTGAGCTCATCTTGGCGATGGCATCGACCGCACACTGCGTAGCTTTCTTCATACCCTTACGAAGAATGATGGGGTTGGCACCTGCTGCCAGGTTCTTGATTCCCTCATGAACCATTGCCTGAGCAAGTACTGTAGCTGTTGTAGTACCGTCACCTGCCACATCATTGGTCTTGGTAGCAACCTCCTTAACAAGCTGTGCTCCCATATTCTCGAAAGCATCCTCAAGCTCGATCTCCTTGGCGATAGTCACACCGTCATTGGTGATCTGAGGTGCCCCGTAAGACTTGTCAAGCACCACATTACGTCCCTTGGGTCCAAGTGTTACCCTAACTGTATCTGCTAACTGGTTGACGCCGCTTTCAAGAGCTGCTCTGGCGTCAGCGCCATATTTGATCTCTTTAGCCATTTTATATCTCCTCCTTGGTCTTACTTAATAATAGCAAGTATATCAGACTGCTTAACAATGATATACTCCTCTTCATCAATCTTAACATCTGTTCCGGAATACTTAGAGTAGATTACATTATCACCTACGCTTACTTCCATCTTGACTTCCTTGCCGTCTACCACTCCTCCGGGGCCTACAGCTATAACCTCAGCCTGCTGCGGCTTCTCCTTATTCTGTCCCGGCAATACGATACCGGACTTAGTAGTCTCTTCTGCTACCAACTGCTTTAATACGACTCTGTCGCCTAATGGTACTAGATTCATCTCAATGCCTCCTAACTTTTTATGCGTTATCACTCAATGAGTTAGAGTGCTAACAATCTCTACACAATTATTTATTCTAGTCACTTTTTTATTTTTTGCAAGGGGTAAATATATGATTTTATAATTTATTTAGAAACAGCTAATTATTCCTTATGAAGTCTCTCATAATATCCCGGTGCGTTCTTGACTTCTATCTTATTCTCGAACATGGCATATTCGGCATCCGAAAGGGTATCCTTAAGATCCGTCTCCACATTCTCCTTAATGGCGTAGCCCACAGCCACAGAAGGCGCTATATGTGCATCATCATATTCGTTGCACCCCGAAGAAACGGCATTACAGAAGCCCTCGCATTCGCCCTCGGCAGGCATGGGTATTAAGACATTGAACACATCTCCGTCCACTCTTCCTATTACATAATCCGGCTTGGCATTGTCCCGTATTATATCGGCAACGGTCTTAATGAGTCTGTCACTTTCCTCATCACCATAATTATCATTGACATACTTCCAGTCATTGATATTAATACACACTCCGGCTACCGGCACTACCTGCGATCTGTCCACTATCTTAAGACGGTTTTCAAAATATGTGCGGCTCAGCATATCGGTAAGCTCGTCGTTTTTCTCACCCGATCTTACCTGATATGATTCCTTCTCAAGCTTCTGCTCCAGCTCGTCCGTATATATCTCAAGTTCTCTTTCCACATATGACTTCTCTCCGAGCTTCTCATATGTCTCCACGATCCGTTCGATTATGACCTTAACCTGAGGAATAGTATCATACTCAACCGCATCATATTTTACATATACATGCGCCATAGTTCTGTCACATATGCGAAGCTTGATACCCGGATCGAGTATCACATCCGGTTCAAATCCGGTCCAGTCACCCACAGCAAGCGCTTTCTCGCCGTGTCTCTCGGTCATCATCACTGATACACCGGTAAGCTTATATACGGATTTGAACAGTTCCAGAAGAACCTCTATATCAAAAAGCGTCTCTAACTTATAATTCCTTATGTTGTCCTTAAGTCTCTTCTCAAGCGGTATAGAACCATATGCCATAACCCATTCCTCCGATACAAACGAACTTTTCGCCAACTTACGCTGCACTGCTATTCTATCATCTACAAGTGCGATTATGCAATACACTGTACTCCTTTATACTTTATACTTTACACTTTACCGATGTATCACATATCGCATATCATGCTTCCCCAATGATCTTATCAAGTATCACCCTTGCCAGTCCATCCTCGTCATTGGAGTATTCCGTGATTATATCCGCATGCTCCTTCACATCATCCGCTGCATTGCACATGACTATGCCGTGTCCGGCCGCCTCTATCATGGATATATCATTCATGGCATCTCCCGCCGCATATGAATCTCCTATGGGTATGCCCAGATGATCGCACAGCCATGTAAGAGCCCTGCCTTTGCCTGCGGTCTTACTGTATATCTCCAGATATTCCGGCTCCGAATACAGAGCATCCAGTATATCCGAATGCTTCGCAAGTACCTTCTGCCTGAATCTCTCAAGCTTTTCCGAATCCGTAAGTGATATGGCAAGCATCTTGGAAGGAGCCTTATCCAGCACCTTAAGAGGATCGTCGGTATACAGGATCGGAATATGTATCTTGATTGTATACTTCCTTATCTCCGCATCATCCCTTGCGGTTATCACGGCATTCTCCGTATATGCCTGTATATGCACATCCATATCATGCGCCATATCCCATATGCTTTTCACCCTGTCCAAAGGAACCGGGTCCTCATATATTGTGACACATCTGTCACAATCATATATGAGAGAACCGTTATTGGCAGTGATATAGACACCGGACATATCAAGTCCCGCCAGGCGCTTTACCTCAAGTATGCTGTCAAGAGGACGTCCCGATGCGAGGACGAATTTGTGTCCCGATGCCGTCATATGCCTTATGACATCTATACTGTAATCGCTTACTTTGCTTTCATTATTAAGCAATGTTCCGTCCAGATCAGCGAATAATATCTTCATAACACTCCGTTCCTACCTTGGCGCCGACCTAAGGTCATCCCACACGGATACCGGCACATACAGATTACCGAAGCCCAACCCCAGATCGGTTTTCGGCTTGGCTTCTCCGTGATAATCCGATCCTCCGGATATCAGAAGACCGTTTTTCTCGGCAAATCTCCTCGTCTCTCTCTCCTCCGCCTCGGAATTGGTAGTATATATGGCCTCTATTCCCATTAGTCCCACTGCCTTAAGCTCATCGGTAAGCTCCTGCAGCCTGTCCCAATTCATATGATAGAGCAGAGGGTGGGCGATTATTGGTATACCTCCCGCTCTCTTGATAAGCCTTACTCCGTCAGCAGCCGTAGTCTTCTCCCTTGGCACGAAGTACGGTCCGTTATCGCCTATATATCTTTCGAAGGCTTCTTTTAAATAGGTGGTGTACCCCTTCTCAAGCATGAATCTCGCATAATGTCCTCTTGTGATCACACTGTCCGGGAATCTGTCCTTAAGCTCATCATATGTCATTGGCATTCCGGCTTTTGTTAAGAGCCTGCACATCTTCTCATTCCTTACATCCCTTGAATCCACGAATTCCTTAAGGAAGCTTACAAAGCCATCTTCTTTGTAGTCAATATCAAGTCCTACTATGTGTATATCCTTATCACGCCACTCCGTCGACAGCTCTACTCCCAGGATCACTTCTATATCCTTATCTGCTGCGTAGCTTATAGCCTCATCAAGTCCAGCCACCGTATCGTGATCCGTGATGGCAATCTTATCAAGCCCCTTATATAAGGCATAGTCTATAAGCTCTGTCGATGTAAGGCTTCCGTCCGAATTACAGGTATGTGTATGCAGGTCTATGGCATTTTTTCCCTTAAGCGTATTATTGTATGCCTTACTTTCTCTGTCTCTTGGATTAAACCAGTCGTTCTCTTTTGCTTTACTTCTCATTATCTTATGTTCTCTTATGTAATATGCCTGCCCCGATCAGATGCAATGACCTTCTTTTGAGGATATGATATGTACTGTAAAAGCCGGCGTATACACACGCCGGCCGTTATCATATATCAATCCTCGTCGTTCTCTCTGTCTGCGGTATATACCGTACGCTTTCTTGCCATCTCATCGCTTTCGAGGTACTCATCATATGTGGTTATCTTGTCTATGATCTTACCATCCGGCATGAATTCTATGATCCTGTTGGCTGTTGTCTGGACTATCTGATGATCTCTGCATGCGAAGAGCTCCACTCCGGGGAATTTGATCATACCGTCATTAAGAGCCGTGATCGCCTCCATATCAAGATGGTTGGTAGGCTCATCGAATATAAGGCAGTTGGCTCCCGATATCATCATCTTGGATAAGAGGCATCTTACCTTCTCTCCTCCCGAAAGCACCTTGACCTTCTTGACTCCGTCCTCTCCGGCAAAAAGCATCCTTCCAAGGAAGCCTCTCACGTAGGTAACGTCCTTAACAGGCGAATAACCTGTAAGCCACTCCGTTATGGTATAGTCGTTATTGAATTCATCCGTATTATCCTTGGGAAAATAAGCCTGTGAGGTGGTCACACCCCACTTGTAGCTGCCCTCATCCGGCTCCATCTCACCCATAAGTATCTTAAAAAGGGTGGTCTTGGCAAGCTCATTGCCTCCGACAAAGGCTATCTTGTCATCATGCCCCACTGTAAAGCTTATGTTATCTATTACCTTTTTACCGTCTATCGTCTTGGAAATTCCTTCAACAAATAGCACCTCGTTACCTATCTCACGCTCCGGTCTGAAATCTATATAAGGATATTTCCTGCTGGATGGCTTGATGGTATCAAGCTCTATCTTCTCAAGGGCTCTCTTACGTGATGTCGCCTGCTTTGACTTGGACGCATTAGCCGAGAATCTCGATATGAATTCCTGAAGCTCCTTGATCTTCTCTTCCTTCT